>NZ_JANOJV010000143.1:0-1763 GCF_031418915.1 Chamaesiphon sp. VAR_48_metabat_135_sub
CGCAGTTCGTGACTCATATTTGCCAAAAATTCACTCTTGGCTTGATTAGCAGTATCAGCGACTAGTTTAGCTTGTTTCAGTTCGACAGTGCGGTCTTCTACGCGGTGTTCCAGAGTATTAAAGGATTCCTGCAATCGATGAGTCATGTGGGTGAACGCACTAGCCAGTTTGCCTAATTCATCCTGTCGCTGGGAATCGAGTTTGACAGCAAAGTCGCCTGTTGCTAACTTCTGGGTAGCCCTGAGCAGATCCTGAAGGGGGATGGCGACTTTTTGACGCAATACGATAAATAAGAGGATCAGTTCAAGCAATAACGATACTAATCCCAATCCCAAGACAAATTTGGTCAGACTCCAGGCGCGCTCTTGCAATAAAGACTCAGGATAGACATTAATCAGATACCAGTCTGCTCCTTTGAGTTTGGCAATGGCAAGATATTCACGATCGGCATGATTGTAGATCGCACTATCTTCCTGTTGACTACTGTGGGCGATGTCAAAAATGCGTTGCAGATGTGGGTTATTGGCGTTTTTAACGTTGAGTTTTCCTGCTGCTGCTTGAATGCGCTCCATTAATTCTGGATGGGCAATTAACTGCCCATCTGCGCGGACAATCAAATTATAAGTTCCCTCTAATCGATCGTCGATCGTGCGTTTGAGTAGATCGTTGAGAATAATATCATGGCCGATCGTCCCCAGATGACGACCTTGGGCATCATCGATCGGTGTTTCGGCTGAAACCATCCAGTCTTTGGAAACGGGATCGGCGTAAACCCCTGTCCAGATAGTTTTGCGATCGGGATTGTGAGCGCGAGTGCCCAGATACACCCACTCTTCACCCGTAATATCTAGATCTGCTTTGGCTTCAATTCCCCAGGCTACACCAGGCCAGAGGACGATATTTACCCCCTCTGGCAAGCTGATATAAGTGTCCAAAAAGCGATTTCGCCAACCCGCAGCGTATTTTTCCACAAACTCGTAGGACAACACCAACCGCTTTTGGAAATCGGGATCGATCTTGACACCGCGTTGCACAAATGCAGTCGGATAAAGTTCGGTATTAAAGTCTTGCGGACGAGTTCCCTGGGGAACATTACGGACTGTGCCATCCGACCATTTTGTAAAACGTCGATTGAAACGTTCCTGCCAATTAACAGAATTAGTGGCGGTAAATTGCTTGAGAAAATCCCGACGCAACAAGGCATGATTGTCTTCAGCTAAGACAAAAATCGCCTCCTCTCGTTTGCCGCGCTCTGTAATATATTTAGTGAGTTTCATCTGGGTATCTACCGCCAACTGGGACATCAGATGCAGATAGCTAACTCCCGATCCAATCAGCACCACTGCTGAAATCTGAATCGCCATGTTCGCCAGTGTATTCGTGGCGAGCGATTGGGTATGGCTCTCTGTGCTGTCTGAGACAATTGAGTCTGTCAATTTTGTTGAGGGGTTCCAAAAAGCCATGATTCAATAATTGATAATTGATAATTGATAATTGCGGATGCGCTCCCGCCTTTGTTCCCCGACCATGGAAGCGCACCAAGCAGATAATTACTTTTCCCTAAAGGACTGAGTTAATTTAATGATGTGGATGATAGGGATTTTTGGAGAAATATCTCGATTCGATCGACCTGGAATTCCTTGGCTAATTGAATGATTTGGCTGGTAAATGGTTGATAAAGAATATTTCCCCCCCCAATTTGCTCGGCGGTGGCAATCAATTTTTTGACCATTCCATCCTGAATCAGTTCTAGTAAAATCTGT
>NZ_JANOJV010000144.1:0-109740 GCF_031418915.1 Chamaesiphon sp. VAR_48_metabat_135_sub
GTTTCGGCAATCCGCAGCCGTTCGGCGAGGGCTTGAGCGAGTTCTAGGGTGGTAAGATCGTCTGGAATGGAAGACATGGGAGTTCTGACCTAAATTTAGGCATATTAATAATAATGCTACTTAAATTGTATCTCTCGCCATGACTCAGAATGCGACCCCAGTTGATGAGACGATTGAATTCGATCGCGAAATCGCCCAATTAGAACAGACGCTCGCCGATCTCAAACATCGCCATGCAGATACTCAGCTAGCCGCACGAGAGCAAGTTGTACTCACACGTCAACGAAATGAATTGAATCAAAAAGGTAGTAAGCATCCGGAAGTCAAGCAAGAGCTTCAGATGATTCGATCGAGATTGGATGAATTAGAGCTTACATTGGAATCCCGCCTATTAAATGAATGGAAGCTGATGTGGGAACCATTTTGGCAAGCTGTACGATTTGGTGGATTGGGGATTGCGATCGGTTGGTTTATTGCTTCCTGGGGACGGTAAATTGGTGGAGTCAGATCCCCGACTTCTCGAAGAAGTCGGGGATCTCGCAGTAATGGTGCAAATACCCGCAGCAATCTGTTAAAGATTATCAACGATCCGAAAATATCTCCCAAACCTACAGCCGAATTGAGCTAAATTCAATAAGCTGGGATGTAGCTCAAGTGGAAGAGCGCGAAGTTCATTTTTTCTATCATTTACTCTGTCCTAAATGTGCGGAGTTTAATTACGCAAAACGTTCTCAAAGAGCAGACTTAACTGGAAGGGTTGCGTTGATTACGGGCGGGAGAATTAAGATCGGCTATCAATTAGGCTTGCGGCTATTGCAAGATGGCGCGAGGGTAATTATCACGACGCAATTTCCTCAAGATTGTGCGCGGCGTTATAGTTTGGAGCCAGATTTTGAGGAATGGGGCGATCGATTGCAGATTCATGGCTTAGATCTTAGGGATCTAAAATCGCTGGAAGGATTTATTGAGTATTTACTCGATCGAGAATCAGCTCTAGATATTTTAATCAATAATGCCTGTCAAACTGTCAAGCGTCCGTTAGAATTCTACAGACATTTATTAGAATAGGAAGAATTATCTGGAGCAGTTAAGGCATTAATTCCAGTTAGTGGCGATCTCCAAACAGCCTTACTCGAAACTCGATCGAATTATCGAGCAGAATTAATCGATTCCAGCCAGATTTATTTTCCAGCGCAAACATTCGATCGAGACGGACAGCAATTAGACATGCGTCCGATTAATAGTTGGGCTTTGAAGCTCGATGCTGTTAGCACGCCGGAATTATTAGAGGTGCAATTGATTAATGAGATCGCCCCATTTCTACTCAATAGTAAACTCAAACCATTATTGAATTGAGTCGATCGACATTCGACAGGCGATTTATTATTGAAGTCGGGGATCTGGACGGTATAGGTGCTAACTTCAGTGGTATAATGGCTGCGCCATAATAACCCGTTGTAAATCCTATGCCCGTTTCTGCGGTCTTGCCAGCATTATTAGTCTTAGCAGATGGCACAGCCTACCCAGGTTTGTCTTTTGGAGCTATGGGTACGACCATTGGAGAAGTTGTATTCAATACCGGAATGACTGGCTATCAGGAAGTCCTCACCGATCCTAGCTACAGCGGTCAAATTGTCGTATTTACCTATCCCGAATTAGGGAATACAGGTGTCAATCCCGATGATGATGAGTCGGCATTTCCTCATGTTCGGGGTGCGATCGCGCGAAATGTCTGCTATCGTCCGAGTAACTGGCGATCGACAGCTTCGTTACCCAAATATCTCGAACATCATAACGTTCCTGGTATCCACGGTATCGATACTCGTGCGCTAACTCGCAAGTTGCGATCGGCTGGAGCCATGAATGGCGCGATTTCTACCGAAATTCTCGATCCTGCCGAACTGCTCAATTTAGTCCGTTCTGCACCGAGCATGGCTGGATTGAACCTCGTCAATAATGTTACTACTCCAGAGGTATATGAGTGGTCGCAACCGAGCGACGCAATGTGGGAATTCAAGCCCGAATCTGCTGACAGCAGCAAGGAACAATTAACTGTTGTCGCCTTAGATTTTGGAGTCAAGCGAAATATCCTCAAACGTTTGGCTAGTCATGGTTGCAAAGTAATTGTCGTTCCCGCCGATACCTCAGCCGCCGAAATTCTCAAACACAACCCCGACGGGATCTTCCTCTCTAATGGCCCTGGCGACCCTTCCGCCGTTACCGCAGGAATTGCCACCACTAAAGAGTTATTAGCTGCTGACAAGCCGATTTTCGGCATCTGTATGGGTCATCAAATCCTCGGTCTATCCCTGGGCGCGGAAACCTTCAAACTCAAATTCGGACATCGCGGACTCAATCAACCCGCAGGACTCACCCAGACAGTGGAAATCACTAGCCAAAATCATGGGTTTGCGATCGAGTCTGAGTCTCTAAGCGCAGAAATTGAAGTTACCCATCTCAATTTGAACGATCGCACGATCGCCGGATTACAGCACAAAACACTCCCCTGTTTCTCCGTCCAATACCACCCTGAAGCCAGTCCTGGCCCTCATGATGCCGACTACCTATTTGGTAAATTTGTCAAGCAAATGCGAGAGGGTAGAGGGTAATAAGCGTTCTGGTTTTTCCGAGTCCCGAATCTCGAATACTAAAAGAATATTGACAAAATTTCCGTAATTTGCGATCGATCCAGAGTATGGTTTTATATCACTCGCAGATAAACAATTTAGTTTAAGTAGAAATTTAAGAAAACTATTATGGCTGAACCACTAAGCTTAACAGTGAGTCTCCGAGGCACTCGCGAAGCAAAAGATAATTATCAACTATTCCGTCTCACCGGACAATTAGACGCATTTTCCGAACCAACATTTAGGAAGGTAATGGACAAATGTGTTGAAGAAGGACCAATCAATCTAATTCTGGATCTATCCAAAATTGATTTCGTCGATAGCTCGGGCATCGGTGCCCTGGTGCAACTAGTCAAAAAGGCTCAAGGCGCAGAAGGCACAGTGCAAATCGTCACGAACGCGCGGGTAACACAAACCGTTAAACTCGTGAGGTTGGAGAAATTCCTCTCACTTCAGCCATCGGTTGATGAAGCTTTAGCCAGGATCGTCGAGCAGACATAAGATTAAGATAAGAGAAACCCGACTTCTCGAAGAAGTCGGGTTTGGAGTCCTCACAAGCCTAATGGTTTATGAGGACTTAATGTCAAAATGTACCAATTTGACCCAGTTTCACTAAACCTTGATAAAATTGGGGTGCTGAGTCAAAATTTTTTAGTGCTATTTAGATACCACTGTGGGTGAAAATGAGCTACCACAAAGCTGGCAACAGCTTAATATTCTAGCTGTCCACCCTAACCAAGTGCCGCAACTGTCACCAGCAGCCCTAGCCTATTTAGGAGATGCTGTGTATGAACTCTACGTTCGCACGAGCTTTTTGCTTCCGCCCAAGCGTTCTCATGTTTATCATCAACAAGTTGTTGCCCAAGTACGTGCCGAAGCGCAGTCTAGCCATCTACAACTACTTTCAGTCCATCTGACATCCGCAGAATTGGATGTAGTCCGGCGAGGTAGAAATGCGACGAATGGTCGTCCGCGTCGCCTCGATCCCGAAGTTTATCAGCAGGCTACGAGTTTTGAGACTTTAATCGGTTATCTTTACATTACCAACCCCCAACGGCTTGCGGAGTTACTCGCCCTGCTCCATCTCGATCCGACTCCATCCCCATAACTTTAGCTAACATATATGGTATTCAAACCTCGTCGCTCCGATGGCGGTAAACCTTCCCCACGTCCGCGAGATCGTGATGGTGCGGGCAGTGGAGACCGCGATTTCCGCCCCAGCCGCAGTTCAGATAGTAGACCGAGCGGTTCTGACCGATATCGCCCGAATGGTGATGCTCCACGTCGTAGTGAAGGATCTGACGGTGGCTATCGCGGCAAACCTGATGACAGATCTGGGGATCGTCGCCCCCGCAAAACCGATGGCGCGAATAATTTCGACAGGGATCGCGATTATCGTCCTCGGACTCCTGAAGTTGGTTCTAGTTATCGCCCTCGTCCTGAAGGTGGTGCTAGTTTTGACCGCCCAAAACCAGGTAATAAATTCGTTCGCGGAGCGTCTCAGAATGAGCATCGCAGTGATAACCCCCGCGAGGAACGCAAAGATTGGGGTGTACCTCGCCCTAGTAGTCCGAGAGATTTTGCAGCCCGTACAGACAGCTATAAGCCTCGTAGAGATGATGCGGCGGGAGACCGTCGTGGTGGAAGTAGTTTTGGCAGTCGCGATGACCGAGGCCGTGGTGATCGACCCAGTTACAATAATCGGGACGATCGATCCTCATCCTCTGGAGATCGTCGCTTTTCAGACAGCCGGAGTTCGGGAAAACCAAAGGAATGGCAAGATCGAGCGAGTAATAGTCGCAACAATCGCGGCGGTTGGCAAGATCCCCCAGCACCAGAAATTACCGAGGAAGAAGTTAGCGATTACTTGTACGGCAAGCATTCGGTCTTCACAGCGATCGAAAAAGAACGCCAAATCAACAAGATCTGGGTACTATCTAAACTCCGTCACCACCCATCATTCTTCACTCTCATCGACCAAGCCAAATCCAATGGTACCGTCGTTGATGAAGTAGATGCCCAACGGTTGAGCTATCTCGCCAATGGTGGTAATCATCAGGGAATCGTCGCTCAAGTTGCACCCCACGACTATCTAGAAATAGAAGAATTAATTACCCGCGCCTTAGCCGCCACTGATTCGCCGATTATCGTCGTCGCCGACGGTATTACCGATCCCCAAAATCTGGGATCGATCGTCCGTACTGCTGAAGCATTAGGCGCACAAGGTGTCGTTATTCCTCAACGTCGCGCTGTCGGGATTACTTCCACCGTACTAAAAGTAGCGGCTGGAGCTTTAGAGCACCTTCCTGTCGCTCGCGTTGTCAATCTCAGTCGTGCGCTAGGTCAACTCAAAGAAGCGGGTTTCTGGATTTATGGCACGATGGCTGAAGCCGAACAAGCTATCTATACCGTCGATTTTACCGATCGACGACCCGTTGTGCTGGCAATCGGTTCTGAAGGCGATGGATTGAGTTTACTCACCCAAAAGGGTTGCGACCATTTAGTCTCGATTCCACTCAGTGGGAAAACCCCCAGTTTAAATGCCGCAAATGCTGCTGCCATGTGCTTGTACGAAATATCTCGGCAGCGTTTGTCAAATATGCTACGACTTTCTGAGCATTAAGCTCCTATTTTGGGCTTATTGAGTATCTAGGGCTTAACAATTCTTCAAGTCAACTAACTATCAACCTCTTTTGAATCAGCGGAATATAAACCAATGAATATTCAAGATATTTGGAGCAGTGCGCTTCACCTCGTCGGACAAGCTTGGTGGGTCGAAATTACCACAGAGCGACCTCACTGTACCTATTATTTTGGGCCTTTCACGACCGCAGTCGAAGCTGATGCTGCTAAAGCTGGTTATGTTGAAGACTTGGAGGCTGAGTCTGCCCAAGGTATTCAAGTTGCCATCAAACGCTGTAAGCCAGTACAGATCACAATCGATTATGAAGCAAACGGTCAAGATGGTTATGGTTCAACATCTAAAACTTCGATGAGCGGCCAGTTTGGTTAAATAGTATAGACAGATCGTAGTTTGCCTGCAATCTGTCTAGAGCTTATCTGAATCCAACCAGAGGTAAAATGTTGTAGATCGCCGATATCGGTCAGTTGTATTTTCATTAGGGTGCAGCTAATGAATATTATTGATTTTTCTAGATATGTATCAATGGCAATTTACTTTAACAGGGGATATCAATTTACCCCCACTGTTACTTTTACATGGCTGGATGGGAAGTTGTAGAGATTATGCTGAGATAATTGAGCTATTACGATCGCGATTTTATTGTATCGCGATCGATCTACCTGGACATGGCAAAACTGAGGTGACTAGTGGAGATCGGGGCTATGGTTTCGTCAATACTGCGATTGGAATTGTTCAGCTATTAGATAGTTTAGAAATAAATCGATGTTCGATCGCGGGTTATTCTTTTGGTGGTAGATTGGCATTGTATTTAGCACTAGAATTTCCCGACAGATTCGATCGAGTGATGTTGGAATCTACATCGCCAGGTTTAGCTACTGAGATCGACAGACAAGCAAGAATTATTCAAGACTGGCAAATTATCGATCGATTAGAAACAGATAATTTTCCTGACTTTGTACAGGATTGGTATCGACAATCGATATTTATCGGCATCGAAAACCATCCGAATTTTAGCGATCTGATTCAACGGAGAATCGAGACTAATCAACCAGATAGTTTGATTAAGTCATTGGAATACGCGGGTGTAGGAATGCAGCCATATTTGGGCGACAGGTTGAAAGTCCACACCAAACCAATATCATTGATTGTTGGAGAAATCGATTGTAAGTTTGTGACTATTAATCAAACCATTCATCGCGATTCTCCACTTACCGATATCAAGATTATCCCCAATTGCAGTCATAATGTCCATTTTCAACAACCACAAGCTTGGATCGATTTGTGGGTTCAGAAACCCGACTTCTTCAAAAAGTCGGGTTTGTATCTGTAATGCTGCCAAATCGCTTAAAAAAATTCAGAGCAATTTAGCTTTTTCTGGATCTGCGATCGATGGCACACCAGTTAGTTGACTCCAAAGATAATCGCGTTGATTGATTAATAAAATACTTACTAACGTCAGACAAACCCCACACCATTGGAGTAGATCTAGAGTTTCACCTAAAAATAAACTGCCAAATAACAGCGCGAATACAGGCGTGAGAAAAGTTAACGAACTGAGACTAGTCAGATTACCCTTTGACGCAAAATAGAAAAATAGTCCGTAGGCAATCGCGCTCCCAAATACGGTAGAGTAGGCGATCGATAGCCAGTCAGATCCAGTAATTGCCGTCCATTGGTTGGACTCCAAATAGAACGAACCAATCGCCAATGGTATTCCGCCGATAATCATGTGCCAGCCCGTGGCAACCACTGGATCGACGTACTTGGTCACAAATGGGATTAAGATCGTTCCTACAGCCATCGAGAGGGCAGCCAGGAGCATTAACCATTCACCCCGATCTGATAATCCAGCCACATCGAATTGGCTTGTCAATGAACTAGTCGCAACTTGACTCAACCATTCAATCGGTAACCCAATACAACTAATTCCCAGTACCCCCAATATCAAACCACAAATCCCGATCGCCCCAATCCGCTCCTTAAATAACCAAGCCGATAACACCGCTACAGCTAAAGGTTGGGAATCAATCATCACCGAACCCAAACCCGCCGTCGTTCGTACCAATCCAGCCGCCAAGAATCCCTGAAACAACGTCCCGTCAATGAACGCGAACAGCGAGATCCACGCCCAGGCTTGCCAACTTTGCGGTTGGGGACGTTTGGCAATCGCAGCGACGACTAAGACTAAAATACCCGCAGGAATCAGTCGTATTCCCGCCATGAAAAAAGGCGTGGTATGGGGCATCACTCCTTTCATCGCTACCATTGCCGTCCCCCATAGGAAAAAGGGCGCGACCAACAAAATCGGTGTTAAGCTGAATAAGAATGAAGACTGTTTTGACGGCATGAAAATAAGTCGTAAGTCGTAAGTGATGCCTTAAACGTTAGGCTCTTAGACAAATTGTATATTTTCTTTACAAACTCTGCCAGTCAGGCTTTAGGGTAAAGGAATGCGCTCTCCCACACACCCCCACTTTTCCACTCCCGCACACCCTTACTCCCACACACCCCCACTCCAACATGATCTGGCCATTTAAGAAGAATACTACCAAGCAAATCGCCCGAATTGAAATCGCTGGTGCGATCGGTAGTAGTACGCGAAAATCGGTGTTGAAGGCTCTCGATCTGGTCGAAGAACGTAAATATCCAGCTCTACTACTCAGAATCGATAGCCCTGGTGGTACCGTCGGCGATTCTTACGAAATTTATCGGGCATTGCAACGGTTACAACCGAAGGTCAAAATTGTGGCTAGCTATGGGAATATTTCGGCTTCAGGGGGCGTGTATATCGGGATGGGTGCGCCGTATATTATGGCGAATCCTGGCACCCTCACTGGCAGTATTGGCGTGATACTGCGGGGGAATAATTTAGAGAAATTACTCGATCGAGTTGGGGTATCATTTCAAGTAATTAAATCTGGGCCGTATAAAGACATTTTGGCATTCGATCGAGAGCTAACGCCACCAGAGGAACAAATTCTTCAAAGTTTAATCGATAATACTTACGAGCAATTTGTGAATACAGTGGCGGAATCTCGCCATCTCGATCCCGCCACGGTGAAAACCTTTGCCGACGGGCGGATTTTTACAGGCGAACAAGCGGTAGAATTTGGAGTGGTCGATCGACTGGGTTCGGAAGAGGATGCTAGACTGTGGCTGGCAGAATTAGCTGGGTTAGATCCAGACAAAGCTAAACTTCAGACGATTGAAGAACGCAAGCCATTGGTGACGAGATTGTTACAAAACCAAGTTTCTGGCTTCACTACAGTAGTATCGGCAGTAGATTGGGTACAATTTGAATTGAGTACTAGCGGACAACCCTTATGGTTATATCGTCCCTAGTGACGATCTATAATCTTAAAATTTTGTGGAGGGTGACGGCGTGGAGTGGCGCGTAAAGGCAATTCGAGGGGCAACTACAGCAAGTGAAAATACAGAGGAAGCGATCGCTTTTGCGGTTACGGAACTGTTGCAGGAGTTAGAATATCGTAATCGTCTCGATCCCGATCGGATTGTCAGTGTTATTTTTACGGCTACTCAGGATTTAGACGCAGTATTCCCAGCGAAAATCGCTCGCCGCGTTTGCCCTGACTGGCAAGATGTCGCTTTAATGGATGTTCAGCAAATGCATGTTGAAGGTAGTTTACCGCGCTGCATTCGGTTTCTGATTCACGCCAATTTACCTGCTGATACTAAAGTTTATCATCCTTATCTACGCGGCGCGAGTAATTTGCGTCCCGATCGAAGCTTAGTTAGTTAATAGAGGCGGGGGCTTTAAACCCTTGCTATTTGGTAAGGAGAAGTACAACCCAACCTCCAGATATCACACTCTCTGATTTGCCCGTAATTGTCCACAGGCAGCACTAGCACCTAAACCTTTTGAATAACGCACACTGACAGCGATATGTTTTTGCTCTAATACATCAACAAAATCCTGGACATCTCTGGGAGTGGGTCTGTCGTAATCGGCATCCTCGATCGGGTTGTACGGAATTAGATTAACATGGCTTTGGAAGCCGCGTAGTTTGCTGGCTAACTCAGATGCATGAGATCGATTATCATTCACCCCAGCTAGCAGTACATATTCCACACTCAAACGTCTACCCGTAATCTGGACATAATCCCGACACTCATCGAGTAAATCGTCAATCGGATAGTTTTCAGCAGTTGGTACCAATGTACTGCGAAGTCTTTGATTGGGTGCGTGAAGACTGACAGCCAGTGTGACTTGAAGCTCGTGTTGGGCGAGTTCGTGAATTTTACCAGGAATTCCGACAGTCGAAACCACGATCGATCGTTGAGAAATCCCGATATCTTTATTCAGACAGTTAACCGCCTTCACCACATTGTTTAAATTAGCTAATGGTTCGCCCATGCCCATAAATACCACATGACTGACACGCTCCTGAAAATCTTCTTGTACAGTCAGAACTTGATCGATAATTTCGTGGGGCTGAAGATGACGCATAAATCCCCCCTGCCCAGTCGCGCAAAAAGTACAGCCCATCGCGCAACCAACCTGAGAAGAGACACAAACAGTCAAACGTTTGGCGGTAGGAATACCCACAGCTTCGATGATTTGACCATCTTGAAGTTTGAGCAGATACTTGATCGTACCATCGCCAGAGACCGCACGATGATGAATCGTCGATCGACCGATTGGAGTATCCTTAACTGTTTCCCGCCACTGCTTGGAAAATACGTCAATATCTGCCAGCGATCTCGCACCCTGCTGATAAATCCATTGGTATAATTGTTTGCCTCGATAAGCTGGCTGTCCCTGCTCCTGTACCCAGGCGGTCAATTCTGCTAAACTCAAGCCTAATAGTGGGGTAATCGTGCTGGGAGTGGTGGAATCTGAAGTAATGACAGACATGTTTAAAGAAAAGTTATGATTACGGAAATGAGAGAACTGCGATATGGGGATAGGCTATAGAAATTTTTCCACAATGATACTATTCTTACAATTTATTCTAGAGCATTTCTTCTGAAAAGGAAGGTAAATTAAAACTCTTGACCTAATCCCTAACCCCTAATCCCCATATGGCTAGACAGATAGAACAAGTCGAACAAGATTTAACTAAACTTAAAGAAAGCAGCAGTCAACTAGGTAGAGAACTAACGGCTGCTTACAGAAGCTACTTTACCAACCTTGCCCCAACACTCAAGCAACAATCGATTCAGGGTTGTTATTATTTATGTACGACTTGTTATCCAGAACCTTTTTTGAAATTAAATTACGATCGACGATCTCAATTACTCAAAACATTACAGCGAGTGATTAGTAATGCAATTGCCAATCTAGTCGTTCAGATCGAATCTCGTCCAACTAGTAGTAATCGTGATGATGATGAACCAACAGGCGAATTAACATCGATCCCTGTGATGCCAACTGACTGGTTCGCTACTCCCGAATTGCTATCAACTTGGCAACAAAATTTAGAGGAAGAACTAAGTCATAGCTTGAAAGAAATTTCTTACAAGGTAAATTTGCTTTTGCAACAAGCGCAAATCATGCCGTCAAGCATCCCGAAGCCAATATTAGAAGCAAGCCCTGATGCAGATCGACAAGGAGGTAATACAATTAATATTCCCAATCTATTAAATGTATTAATCGAGCAAGATAGTCATGAAGATCGACAACCAGACAATTATTTAGACAGAAAACTACAGCAGTCAGATGAAGAAGATGATGAGGATAATGAAAACGAAGATGTTTCTCCACAAATTATTCAAATTAACAGTCTCTATCTTCGCTTAACTGAAGTTGAATTTTCAGATGTTAACGTATTAAGTTTGCGAAAAAGTATCAATCAGCTAGTTAATAAGATTAAGGCATTACGGCGTGAATACGCTCAAAAACAACAGGAACTAAAAATCTCCCAAGCCGAATCAGCTTGGCGAAATAGTTGGTTTGAATCTCCATAGGTAATTAATTAATAGTTAATAATTCTCAATTCTCAATTATCTTCTAGATGTCCGACGAACCAGACTGGCAAAGAATTCAAAAAGCTTTAGCGATCGAAGCGCAATACGGTTACACTGACTTGATGGGGCAACAGTATCGCTTCGGTGAATTCCTGTGTTTGAGTTTTGGTAAACCACCGACACATGCAAGTTCCAAAGATCGTCAGCATTGGCGAGAATTAGCATTTGAATTTGCCAAGTATCAAGATCTTACTTTACTCGATCGCAAGTTATTAATTGCTAAAGCTAGTCAGTTTTTAACAATAGCTCAACAAGTTGTCAGTCAGGACAATCTTCGGGAACCAGTTAAGCTTGTAAGAGCGAGTGAATCGCCGACTAATATTACCCCGACTGAATCTCCAGCAGTTCCTAAAATTTCGCCAGCCACAATTCCCAATCTTCAGGGCGATACAAATTTAACCCTCGAAAAATATTTACGAGATATTCCCCAACTAGGTAATCGCAAAGCTGAAATTCTGGCAAGGTTAGGATTATTAACCGTCAAGGATGTCTTATATTACTATCCTCGCGATCATATTGACTACGCCAAACAGATAAATATCATCGAACTAGAGCCAGGTAGTACCGTTACCCTAGTCGGCATTATTAGAAAGATCAACTTCTTTACCAGTCCTAAAAACAAAAAACTTAACGTTCTCGAAATCACCATCAAAGATGAAACTGGCAGCCTAAAAATTAGCCGCTTTTACGCCGGAACTCGTTATAGCAATCGTGGTTGGCAAGAATCTCTCAAACGCAAATATCCCGTCGGTAGTTGGATTGCTGCATCGGGATTAGTCAAGCAGGGTAAATATGGCATCAATTTAGACAACCCCGAACTCGAAGTATTAGCAGATAGTGAAGCCAGTATTTCCTCTCTCAAAATTGGGCGGGTATTACCAGTTTATCCATTAATAGAGGGCGTATCTGCGGATGTAGTTAGAGAAGCCGTGATGACAGTCTTACCTGTGGCGGGGAAATTAAAAGATCCACTCCCTGAAGTGGTGCGCGAACAGTATGGATTGATGGAATTATCGACATCGATTCAGAATATCCATTTCCCCGAAGATAGCGACAGCAAAGGAGCCGCTCGCCGCAGGTTAATTTTCGATGAATTTTTCTATCTGCAATTAGGCTTCCTGCAACGGAGAAGTTCATTGCGTCAGATTCACACTCAAGCAATTATTAAACCGACTGGAGTATTAATCGATCGATTTAGAGAGATATTACCATTCCAACTCACCAATGCTCAACAGCGAGTTGTCGGTGAAATCCTCCACGATATCCAACAGCCCGCACCGATGAATCGGTTAGTTCAAGGCGATGTCGGCTCTGGTAAAACAGTCGTTGCAGTCATGGCAATTCTCGCTGCAATTCAGTCAGGCTATCAGACAGCATTAATGGCTCCTACCGAAGTTCTCGCCGAACAACACTACCGCAAACTCGTCGGCTGGTTCAACCTGCTCCACATCCCCGTCGAACTCCTCACAGGCTCAACCAAAACCGCCAAACGGAGACAAATATATAGCGAACTGGAAACAGGCGAACTCTCGATCGCCGTCGGCACTCATGCTTTAATTCAAGATAAGGTTAACTTCCGCAACCTCGGTTTAGTCGTCATCGACGAACAACATCGCTTCGGCGTATTCCAACGTGCTAAATTGCAGCAAAAAGGCTCCCAGCCTCATGTCCTCACCATGACAGCTACACCCATCCCCCGCACCCTCGCCCTCACCCTCCACGGCGATTTAGATGTCAGTCAGATTGACGAACTGCCAGCCGGACGACAGCCAATTCAAACCAACGCCGTCAATAGCCGCCAGCGCAGCCAAGTTTACGATTTGATCAATCGCGAAATCGCCTTGGGGCGGCAAGTATACATCGTTCTCCCCCTCGTCGAAGAGTCCGAAAAACTCGATCTTCGTGCCGCCACCGCAGAACACGAACGCCTAGCCACCGAAGTATTTCCTCAATATCAAGTCGGCTTACTCCACGGGCGAATGAGTTCAGCAGATAAAGATGCTGCACTCAGCGCATTCCGCGATCACGTCACTCAAATCATCGTCTCCACCACTGTCATCGAAGTCGGCGTAGACGTACCCAACGCCACCGTCATGCTCATTGAAAACGCTGAACGCTTCGGATTGTCCCAACTTCACCAACTACGTGGGCGCGTTGGCCGGGGCGAACATCGCTCTTACTGCCTACTGATGAGTAGCAGTAATTCTAGCGATGCAAAGCAGCGTCTACAGGTGCTAGAACAGTCCCAAGATGGATTTTGGATCTCTGAAATGGATATGCAATTACGCGGCCCAGGACAGGTTTTAGGTACCCGCCAATCGGGAATGGCGGACTTTGCCCTTGCCAGTTTAGCAGAGGATGGCGAGGTGTTGTCGATCGCGCGTGATGCAGCGGAAAAGGTAATTTTACAGGATAAAGATCTGAGCCAGTCGCCATTATTAAAAGCGGAGTTAGATTATCGTTTTCAGAAGTTAATGGGAGGAAGTATTTTAACTTAACTTAGATTGAAAACCAGTCTTGAAAGTTGCGATGATTAAGGATTTGAGATAGCATCTGAAACAATGAACGATCGAATCGAAGTATACGGTTATCATGGAACGAGCAAAACTAAAGCTGCGAGTATCCTTGAAAATGGATTCCTCACCAGTGATAATGATTATGATTGGTTGGGTACGGGAATATACTTTTTCCAGGATGCGCCCATGAGAGCCAAACAATGGGCAACAGAACAGCATCCCAACGAGCCAGCCGTGATTTGTGCTCGAATCCGACTAGAAAACTGCATAGACTTGTTTGATGTCAAATGGTTTCCAATACTTAAAAGCATCTATAATTTATTTGATGAGCAGTATCGATCTGCTAATCGACCTTTACCCAAACAAAATCCATCTCGCTCAAAAGCTCATCGCTTAGACTGTGCATTTTTTAATTTTGCGAGTCAATTACTGTCCGATCGAGAACAAACAGTAGCAGGTATTAGAGCTGTATTCGTAGAGGGTGAGAGTCTTTTTCCTAATTCGGCAATTTTTGATTTAGCTCATGCCCAAATAGCTATCAAGAATCCTGCTTTAATCACAGAATGTTATTTAATCGAAATCTAAGGAGCTATTAAGATGCTAGATATAGATAAATCTAAGGAAATTTTAGAGAACTATTTTGCAAACGTGACCCGCGAGCAATTTGTAATAGATTTGGAAAAGTATTGTCCAGAATTAGTTGAAGCAGAATCAGCTAGTCTAGGGTCAGAAATATCTAAAAATACAGAACTATATCAACAAGCAAAAAATGAAAGCAAGCTAGAGATTGCTCCTAAACTTTTGAAAAAAGGGCTAAGTATTCAGGAAGTAGCTGAAATCTTAGAAGTGGATGTACATCTTCTCGTTAAATAGAAGATTTTGGAATATATTTATACGTTGATAATTCACTAGGCGATCGATATGGCTTTAGAGTACTAGTAATAGAACCAACCGATCTAAGCTGGGTAGATAAAATTATCGAAACTGTTAATGAGTTTGAAGATTAATTGAATATCGATACCAAATTTTTATTCGATCGATCGTGACTCTTGCCATCACAGGTTAGTCGGTAGGGTGTGTTAGCGTAGCGTAACGCACCAACAGAGAGATCCTTTGTATGTTATTAAACACAAGTATCTTATCGATCGAATCGAGCTAAATACTCATTCTTTAAAGAGGTTGTTTGATGGTTGTCGATCTATCTCGTTCCAGTTCCGAAGCCAAGACTCAAGTCATTGCACAACAATTACTCGCAGCAACCACCGAAAAGCGATCGATCTTTGCCAAGGTGCAAGATAAATTTCGGTGGGATGACAAGCTGCTGAGTTGGACGATGGATAACCCCAGTTTGCGGGTGCAATTGTTCCGACTGATTGATTGTTTGCCATCTCTAACCACCAAGGCAGAAATTGCTCGTCATCTTCAGGAATACTTGAGCGATCCGACGGTAGAATTGCCCCAAGCACTCAAGGGATTGCTCAATTTTACCGCCCCCGACTCAATCCCCGGACAGGTTGCGGCAACTACCCTATCTACCGCCGTCGAAACCCTAGCGCGAAAATATATCGCTGGGGAAAACCTCCCCCAGACACTCAAAAGTATCACTAGACTCCGCAGCCAGTCGATGAATTTTACGATCGATCTCTTGGGAGAGGCGGTAGTAACAGAAATTGAAGCCCAATCCTACCTCGATCGATATTTGGACTTGATGTCACAACTCACCGCCGCACGGGTAGATTTAGCCCCCGTGCAGGTTTCGGTGAAACTGACTGCATTTTATTCCCAATTCGATCCTTTAGATGTCCAGGGTTCTCAGGTAAAGGTGAGCGAACGTGTCCGCATTCTGCTGCGTAAGGCGCAGGAAGTGGGGGCGGCGGTGCATTTTGACATGGAACAGTATCGGTATAAGAATGCGACGCTAGGGGTGCTTAAAGCGTTGCTGATGGAAGATGAGTTTCGCGATCGCACGGATATTGGCATCACGCTACAAGCCTACCTCTGCGATAGCTACCAGGATTTAAAAGATCTAATTATCTGGGCGAAACAACGGGGTAAACCGATTACGGTACGGTTAATTAAAGGAGCCTATTGGGATCAGGAGACGATTATCGCTCGTCAAAATCATTGGCGCACACCCGTATATAACCATAAGTCCTCGACGGATGCTAATTTCGAGCGGATGACGCAACTGTTATTAGAGCATCATGAGGATCTCTACGCCGCCATCGGTAGCCATAATATCCGTTCTCAGGCGCAAGCGATCGCGATCGCCCAAACCCTAAATATTCCCCCCCAACACCTGGAATTTCAAGTCCTGTATGGCATGGCGGATAATTTAGCTACCGCGCTAGCCAAACAAGGTCATCGGGTGCGGGTATATTGTCCCTATGGCGATCTAATTCCAGGTATGTCATACCTGATTCGACGGTTATTAGAAAATACCGCTAACAGCTCTTTCCTTCGTCAAAGCTTGTCAGAGCAACCGCTTGAAGGACTATTAGCGGCTCCCGTTTGGGGTGAAGGTGATGAGGATGGGAGTGTCCTGAAACCTGCGCCAATGCCCTTATCTACAGCAACGGTAACGCGGATCGATTCCGCTCCAGATACAGATTACGCGATCGAACTGAATCGCTCGGCGGCTAGTGCGGCGTTAGCATTAGTCAGACAGCAATTCGGGCAAACCTATCAGCCGCTAATCGATGGCGAACGGGTGCAGACAGAGCAGACAATTCCATCCGTCAACCCATCGAATCCGGCGGAAATAGTCGGATCGATCGGTCAAATTACGATCGCACAAGCAGAACAAGCGATCTCAGCCGCCCAAACCGCCTTCAAAACCTGGAAATCCACCCCAGTAAAAGAACGCGCCGCCATCCTCCGCCGCGCCGCCGATTTACTCGAAGCCCGTCGCCACGAACTCAATGCCTGGATGGTGTTTGAAGCAGGTAAACCGCTCCCACAAGCCGATGTCGAAGTATCCGAAGCGACCGATTTTTGTCGGTATTATGCCGCCGAAATGGAGCGATTAGACCCCGAAATTAGCTACGACGTAGCAGGGGAGATCGATCGCTACTGCTATCGTCCTAAAGGGATTGTCCTAGTAATTTCTCCCTGGAATTTTCCCCTCGCCATCCCCACCGGAATGACCGTAGCCGCCCTAGTAACTGGCAACTGTGTCTTACTCAAACCAGCCGCAGTGACCGCTGTCATCGCCGCCAAGCTGAGTGAAATCTTAGTCGATGCAGGGGTACCCAAAGGTGTATTTCAGTACGTCCCAGGTAGCGGTTCCACCGTGGGGGCGCACCTAGTCAAACACCCAGAAGTACAGGCGATCGTCTTCACAGGCTCCCAGGAAGTCGGGTGTCAAATTTACGCCAGCGCAGCGATCCTCCAACCAGGACAAAAGCACCTCAAACGAGTCATCGCCGAAATGGGCGGCAAAAACGCCATTATCGTCGATGAAAGTGCCGATTTAGACCAAGCAGTACAGGGAGTGGTAGCCTCCGCCTTCGGTTATAGCGGTCAAAAGTGTTCCGCTTGCTCCCGCGTAGTAGTATTAGAGTCAATCTACGAGCCATTTGTAGCCCGACTAGTAGAGGCAACTAAATCGTTAAATATCGGGAATGCTGACAATCCTAGTACGAAAATCGGCCCAGTCATCGATGCAGCAGCGCAACAGCAGATTCGCCAGACGATCGCCACAGGCAAACTAGCGGCTAACCTCGCCCTAGAGCTGCCTGTCCCCGAAATCGGTTATTTCGTCAGCCCAGTCATTTTCACCGATATAGATCCTCAATCTACCCTCGCTCAGGCAGAGATTTTTGGCCCTGTATTGTCAGTGATAAAAGCTGCTGATTTCGATCGAGCCTTAGAGATCGCCAACGGTACCAATTTCGCTCTCACAGGTGGACTCTATTCCCGCACACCTTCCCATATCGATCGAGCAAAAGCCGAATTTGAAGTGGGAAATCTCTACATCAATCGTACTATTACAGGTGCGATCGTTGCCAGACAACCCTTCGGTGGCTACAAACTATCCGGTGTCGGTTCTAAAGCTGGAGGACCAGATTATTTGCTCCAATTCCTCGATCCGCGCACAATAACGGAGAATATTCAACGTCAAGGATTTGCCCCGATCGACGGAATAGATTAAGTTAATTTTAATCCACCCCCATTACTGCAAGATCCAAAGGATTCTTCAAGAAACCCTTGGATCTGTCCCCCATAGTGGCAGATGAGATTCGATCGGGTATATGAAAAATCTGGACAGCTCGATGCAATTATGGATGATTACGTTGTTCGATCGTGTGTATAATGTAGTCTAATTACATTAGTTAAGGAAAAATATGCGAACTAGCAGCTCACAAAATATAACTCGAGACTTGGTGCCATGAAATGGCACCAAGTCTAAAATCGCTCTTTTCGTTGGCTCAATATTGGGATTGGGTTTGATTGGGGTAAATCCGGCTGGAGCTGTTACTTTTGGCAACATCGCACAATTTCGGATAATTTTCGATCGTGCCGATCCTAATTTGCTAAACCCTTCTGTGCGATACGATACTCCAGCAGCTCCATTCAATCTTCTTGGACTATTTGAACAAACTACTTCTGGTTCAGTTCCCATTGGTACTCGAAGTATCTATACAGAATTGTTAATGGTAGGACCAAATACAGGTTACAACGATACATATGCTGATAATCTCTCTCTAATACTCACAGATATCAACGCCACTGCTACTAGCGTTCCCGAACCTTCTGAGATTCCAGGCGTATTGATTGGTGGTGCTTTAGTCGTGGGTGCGATTAAGCAACGCAAACAGAAACTGTAGAGGCGGTTGAAGACTAAGTATCGCAACCGCCAAGCTTGCTAGGACATACCCCCGACTTCTTGGAGAAGTCGGGGGTATTTCAGTACCAATTAGGTTTTTAAAGGTGGGGAATTAGACACCTGCCGATCGATTAAAATAGAAGAGTTCGATCGATAGCTGTCGAAGCTTGCGCGTCGTCTAACGACGATCTAACTCTTCAAAACTCAAATTCATAATATAAATATAGAATAGCACAATGTCAGTAACTATCGAAACCGATCTCAAGGATATTCTGGTACAACTCAATGGCAAATTAGAGCGAATTCAAGATGACATCACCGACCTAAAAGTTGGTCAAGCTGAAATTAATGGAGAAATAAAAACCATTAATACTAAGATTGTGGGCGTAAATGATAAAATAGATGGACTCCAAAAAACAGTAGATAAATTAGCTGTAGATGTTTCTGCCTCCAAGCAAGATATCTCAGATCTTAAAGGGGTTAAATCTCTGATTATTCCTGGCTTCGTCGCTATACTTGCCAGTCTCTTAACTTTTGTTTTTAGAGGTATTAACTTATGATAAATTCAGGTATTTTTAATTCCGATCTTCTTTGAGATAACGATTACCTTTGGGAGAGGATTCTACTCGAATTGAGAAAGGGAGATCCTGGGCATATTCTTCTAACTTATTTGCAAATTGTCTAACCGATCGAGCATTACCTAATTTACTACTAGCCTCAGCTTCGGTAATCGTCCCATGCTTTTCGATATGTTTTAAAACAGTAAGATGAGGATTATCGATAAATCGATCGTACCATGCTCCAGCTACAACGATTCTGTCAATCTCGCGATCTATCGTCGGCGGTTGTGGCTCGAATGTTTGGAGATTATTTTCTAGATCTATTTCGTCGATCGATCGAAGTTTAGAATGAATCTTTAGCTCTAAATTATCTAGTTCCGCCTGTCTACTACTCAATTCTAATTGAGCTATTCTTAACTCCCTCTGGAGCAATCTATCTGAGAGTGGATCGGGATCGATCGGGATCTGTGCGGCTAATTCATCCAATTCTGCTTGTTTAGCTTGCAATGCTAATTCTACCGAACTTAATTGCGATCGAGTATCTATTAATTTTTGTTCTTGACTAGCCAACTCTGGCATTTTTTCAGCGATAATACAATTCAGTTGGTCTAGTTCTACGATGGTTTCTTGTTGATTTTTTTGTCGATCGCTAATTGCTAAATCTAACTCGCGTAGCAATAACTGTTTCTGTTCGATCGATTCATTAAAACCACCATCTTCTATCACCTGCTGATTTTGAACCTGCTGAATCTGTAGCTCCAATTCTTGCTTAGTCGCCAAATATCGATCGATCTGAAGCTGGATATCTGTTAATGCTATTTTAGATCGATCTTTCGCACCTTCGAGCTGCATTTTCTCTGCTCGAACACGAGATAATTCCAACTTCAGACTATTTAGATCCGTATCAACTTCCAGTAGACAAGCTTGCTTATCCTGAATTTTGCGATCTAAACTAACCGCCAGACTTTCTTGCTCCTGAGCATCAATAGTTAGTGTCGATAATTGTTGCTCTAATTGCTGAAGTCGATCGCGGTCTCGATCGAGTCGAGCGGTCAAATTAGCTGCTAAACTATGTAATTGCGATACCCTAGTCTCGATCTCTTGCCGATCTTTATCCCTAAGTTGCAAATGTTCGTTCAGAATTGCGCCTCGATGCTGCAACTTATTTAACCGCAGCTTTCCCCGCTCCAATTGACGATATACCTGCTGCTGGCGTTGACGAGATCTAACTACCACACTAGCCGCCATTCCTGGTAGCGTCGCCACACCAATCAGCGCAGACTGAGCGAGATTCTGCGTAAATGGCAAAGTACAGCCACAGCTCACCCCAAAGGCGACAGAGCCAATCTTTAACCAGTTTTTGAGACTTGGTGTTTGTTTGGTAGACACTGGCTATTAGCTAGAGGATCGGGGTTGGTGGCGAGGGGCTAGAGTTGTTGGTGACGAATTCTACCCTTAATTTCGAGGGCATTCGATCCCGATAATTCAGCAACGCCCTAATTCGTCTATGATAACCTGATTCTGGCGTTGGCGTAGCCTACGGTCGGTAATCGATAAAATTAAGTCTATCCTTCAGAGAGCGGTAGTTATTAATTATTAATTATTAAAATCATCGTCTAGATTGAATTATGGCTGAAACTTGCGATCTGGTAGATTGGCTTCACGTAAATCGGCACTTTCTAAATTTGCCCCAGTTAGCATCGCATCAGAGAGATTTGCCCGACGGAAACTTGCACCCCGTAAATCGGTATTGCGCAAATCTGCACCAGCTAAATTAGCATCAGTAAAGTCATAACTTTGTAAATTGAGATTCCGCAGATTCATTCCAGCTAAGTTACAGCCAGGACAACCTCGATCGGCTTGCAATTGCGAGATTGAGATCGAGTTTGTTGTGGTTTGAGTCGGTTGATATTCGAGCGATTTATGTTTGTTAATTATTAGCAATCCTATCACAGCAAGTACTCCTAAAACAATCGTTTTAGATGAAGGAATTTGCTTAGGTTCGATCGCAGCGAGTGTTTGCAATGCGGTTAAGGCATTCTCGGCATTTGGATAGCGAGCTTCAGGATTAGGATCGGTCATTTTCGTTAGCCAATCTAAAAAATTCGACGGTAAATGACTTAGATGCGATCGCAGATCTAGGCGATAATTATGGTCGATTAGTCGATCGATCTCTGTTGATTTACGTCCTGTTAATAGACAAACTAAAGTCACACCCAAACTATATAAATCTGAAGCCTTCGTTAAGGGGCGATTGAATAACTGTTCGGGCGGCATAAAACCTAAAGTCCCTTTAATCGTACTGCTCGCAGTTAGATCGGTGTTATTAATTCTCGCAAAGCCAAAATCGATAACATAAACTCGATCGGCATCATCAATCAAAATATTTTCAGGTTTGAGATCGCGATGAATAATTGGTGGTTGCTGTTGCTGGAGATAAATTAATATTTCTAAAATATCGATCGCGATCTGCTTTACTTCATCGAGTGTAAATTCTCTGCCTGAATTTGCCAGCGTAGTGCCAGATTTATATTCTTGAACCAAACAAAATCCAGTCGGTGTTTCCCAAGCAGTTAAATATTTAGGAATACGGGGATGATTTAGGTGTTGCAAAATATCAACTTCGCGTTGATATAGTCATTCCAAATAAGAACGAGACAAAAAGAGATAAAATAGAAAGCAAAATTATAGATCAGGTCGCATCGAAATGTCTTACAGTTTAGATTTAAGAAAGAGAGTAGTAGAGTTTGTAGAGCAAGGAGGAAGCGTATCAAAGGCAGTAAAAAATTATCAAGTCAGTAGAGCAACGATTTATCGATGGCTGGGTCGAGAAGAGCTGGAAGCAACAAAAGTCACTAGAAGAAAAAGAAAGCTAGACTGGGAAGCAGTAAGAAAAGATATCGAGCATAACCCAGAAATGAAGCTAGCAGATAGAGCCAGGATTTTTGGAGTAAGAACGAATGCAATCTGGTATGCAGTCAAAGAGATGAAGATAACGCGAAAAAAAAAGATCTAAGATATAGAGAAAGGAGTAAAGAGGAAAGAATTGAGTACTACAGAAAGCTAAGAGAATTAATAAAAAAGCATGGAAGTGAAAGTCTTGTATTTATTGACGAGTCAGGCTTTGAGGAAAATGTAGAGTGTGTGTACGCGTGGTCAAAACGAGGGAAAAAGGTCTATGGAGAGAAACAAGGAAAACGAGGGAAGAGAGAGAATCTAGTAGCAGGAAGAAGAAAGAAGAAGAAAGAATTTATCGCCCCAATGATATTTACAGGTAGCCTAGATGCAACAGGGTTTGAAGGATGGCTAAATTTATTTTTAATTCCTAGTTTGACAACAGTATCAGTATTAATTATGGACAATGCACCAATTCACCGAAAGAATAGAATTAGAGAATTGGTAGAAGCAGCAGGGCACCAAGTTTTATTTCTACCAAGATACTCGCCCGATCTAAATGATATCGAGCATGACTTTGGTGCAGTTAAAAAATCGAGAATGTACGCCAAGCCAGGTACTTCTATAGATGAGATTATTCGAGATTACTGCATTGCTTAATGTCTCATTCTTATTTGGAATGACTATATGCATCATAATCTCCCCAGGTATTACCAAGACTGGCAAACTGAAATTGTTTGATAACGACAAATTTGTCGCGATTTAGATCTTGAGCTAAATAGGTAACTCTACCACCATGAATATTTTGCCCTAACACTCGATCGATCTGGTAGCCTTGGGGCGATAAGTCTGGTAAATTTTGGTTATGATTATTCATATCGCAATCCGATTTGATTTGATTTGGCTAGCACAGATACCCGACTGCTTGAAGAAGTCGGGTATCTAGCAGTAATAGTTTAAGAGTGAAGATCTCTAAGATTTAGTAAGCTTCTTACTCTTTTCAACCAAACGAATAAACTCCGCTCGATATCCATCCAAATCTGCACCCTTAGCTTGACTTGCCAACTCTAAAATACTGCCAAAATTGCTACTACCCTTATAAGGTGAATTGCGTAAATTCATCCCATAAGCAGCAACAGCCGCCGCAAACTTGAGATTGTTAGAAGCAGTATTAATCGGTTTGGCGATCGAGCGATCGACTTTCCCAGTTAAGAGTTGAGACGTGTCGGATTTTGGAGCTTTATACCGCAATCGAACTTGCATCAGCTCATTGCTATTCGCGGCAATTTGAGTTTCTTTATCTGCTGCAGTTTGAGCTGTAGGTATGGCAAATTTAAGATCGGTTTTCACCCCTGTTGGAATCACCTCATATAGGGCTGTAACTGCGTGTCCGGCTCCAAGTTCGCCAGCATCTTTTTTATCATCTTTGAAATCTTGATTAGCTAGAACGCGATTTTCATAGCCAATCAGACGATATGCTTGGACTAGCTTGGGATTGAATTCAACTTGGATTTTGACATCTTTAGCGATCGTCAACAAAGTCGAGCCAAATTCTTTCACCAATACCTTTTTGGCTTCCATCAGATTATCGATATAGGCATAGTTACCATTCCCTTTATTGGCTAACTGTTCCATTTTGGCATCTTTGAGATTTCCCATTCCCAAACCGAGTACAGTGAGAAATACATTGCCCTTGCGTTCTTTTTCGATCAGCTTGACTAAACCATCATCGCTGCTCACACCAACATTAAAATCGCCATCTGTTGCCAGAATTACCCGATTATTACCGTCTTTGAGCAAGTTTTCTCGCGCCACCTTATAGGCTTGAATTATCCCTTCCCCACCAGCAGTAGAACCACCAGCCTCTAATTTATCTAGAGCAGCGATAATTTTATCTTTTTGATTTCCAGGCGTAGATGTTAACACTAAGCCAGCACTACCAGCATAAACGACGACTGCGACTCGATCGATCGGGCGCAGTTCATTAACCAATAATTTGAGCGAAGCTTTGAGTAGAGGTAATTTATTCGGCTCGTTCATCGAACCAGAAACATCCAACAAGAAGACTAAATTATTCGGCGGTAATTTCTCCATGCTAATCTTTTTACCTTGCAATCCAATCTGCACGAGTTTGTGCTGCGGATTCCACGGTGCGCTGGCGATTTCAGTATTGATCGAAAATGGTTTATCTCCTGTTGGCTGAGGATAATCATAGGGGAAATAGTTTACCATTTCCTCGATTCGCACGGCATCTTTGGGCGGCAATTGTCCATCATTAATAAATCGCCGGACATTACTATAACTAGCTGGATCTACATCGATCGAGAAAGTCGAGAGTGGTTGTCGATCGGCAGTGTAAAATTGATTATCCGCGATCGATTTGTAGCTTTCGTTAGTAGCTGGTTCTTCTGGTTGCGATGCACGTTTAGCTTCTGGTTCTGGAGGTGTTGAAGAATCCATAGTGCTACCAGTGAGACCTTCTAGTTTCCCTATTTCCGAATTAGCCGCACTAGAAGCTGGTTTGCTAGCTGTTTGGTTGGGCACACCAGTCGGCGCAGATGACTTATTCACGCCAGAATCACAGGCGGTGAGACTGCCGAGTAAGATGACGAGACTGGTATAAACTATCGATCGATAGATCGACTGAGCAGGATGAGACATAAAAGTTAGCGATAATGGGTAGTGGACTTGAGTGTGAGTCGCGACTACCTAATGCCAACTGCCCGAAATGAAATAGATGCAAGGGCAGCATCAAAACAAGTTTTCGTCTATTCCCAGCTACAATGCCATTTTCAGAGATTCCAGAAACGATCGAAAAAATAGTTCATCGACAGCTTAAACTGCCTACCTCTTACATCAGAATGCAGTTACTAGTGTTGAGTAAATATACTTGGCACGGTCACAATCTGAGAGCTTCGTAAAACTCTTACCTACCCTTTACTCTCTACCCGAGAAGCGCAAGTTATGCCCGTGCCAAGTATCGTGAATAAGTGACGCTTTCACAGCCGACCGCAAGTAGTCTGGTGGGAGTATCCGGCAGTTGAGGTGGCGATGAACTATTTGATGGTGAGATGGTGCTAGAATTTGTAGCCAACACCAAATGTAATATCGGTAGAATATTCACTTTTGAAGGGGATTGCTACACTACCTTTAAGTGCAAATTGGTCGTTGAGAGAGTAGTCTGCACCGCCGATAACGTAGCCAGTCACGTTGGCTCCATTATTACTATTGTCGCCAGTATAAACATTGAAACCAGCACCAGCGTAAGGTTCTAGTCCAACATTGCTACCATACATATCGAAGTCGTAGGTAGCAGATGTACCCAGTACAATCCCACCGCTAGGAAAACGGATTGTAGGGCGAATCGAGATATTTGGGGCGACTGGAAATCTAGAATCCACTCCAAAGACTGCCGTACTACCACCAAAAGAAACAGAGGGCGCGATCTGGTTGGGTTTTGTTTGTGCTTGCACTGGTTGAACTGTGAATAGAGTAGCGATACCCAGTACTGCAACGAGCATTAGTTTAATTTTCATGATGTTATCCTTCATTTTTAGATTTTAGTCAAGAGGTTTATCTAGTACTGAGCGGCGTAAATCTATGTACTATTTGGCAAAGGGGAAAGGGGGATCTGAGATCTGGGAGAGAGGAGTAGAACATAAAAAATGGTAACTCTATTTAAGCCGCTCAGTACTAGTCATTTAGTCAGGGAACAGATCGGATGTTTAACCGAAAATATCGATTTAACCGAACTAGAGTTTTCTAATACATTTAATATAGAACTAAACCTTATCTGTTTCCATCTATCTAAAGTATAAAAGTCGATCTAATTATCAGCTATTATTTCAAACCTGGCAGCATAACTGACTTATTTTCAGTCAGTTATTATCAAAATATACCTCTTTAGATAGAAGACATTAGCCTTTCGGCGATCTAACAAGTAGGGTCGAGATTATCGATCCGGTGGATGTGGGGTTTTTCGATCTGCTAATTTGAATTTAAGCGAACACAAGCAAAAATTAACGACGGGATTTAGCCTTAGTAAATGTTAGTTATTAAAAATTGTTAGGTCGAATTCTCCATCTACAGCAATCCTAAAGCTCACATTCTGCACTCAGGAAAAGTAGCATGAAAAAAGCCTAGTTTTACGAGCGAGTTGAAGTTTTTGGCGGTCAGTCTATTTAATCCAAATAGCTAACAAGAAGAAAGCCGTGCAACCATTTCGGCACGAGAGGAAACTTCAAGCTTCCGAAACATTCGCTTCAAAGCCTGTTTAACGGAATTTTCTGTAATCCACAGCTCAGTGCCAATTTCGGAATTCGTGCGCCCTAAAGCAACTAGTTCGACAATTTGCAATTCACGCGCTGTTAATAGCTTGTTTTTGAAAGATTGGGGTGACGATCTCGTTGTCACTGCCCAGATAGA
This sequence comes from Chamaesiphon sp. VAR_48_metabat_135_sub, assembly GCF_031418915.1. Lineage (NCBI taxonomy): Bacteria > Bacillati > Cyanobacteriota > Cyanophyceae > Gomontiellales > Chamaesiphonaceae > Chamaesiphon > Chamaesiphon sp. VAR_48_metabat_135_sub. The sequence goes on from NZ_JANOJV010000144.1 coordinate 26,484, forward strand.
TAAGTGCAAACAGATCCCACTCAAATCGGCTAGATTTTGGGCATCGAAAGCAGGCATCGATCGATCGCGAGTGCAACCCAGCGCACCTACCAGTTGACCGCGAACGACAATTGGGCCAGCCATCACATGCCAATGGTCAGGACGAGGGCAGATTAGGCTCCAAATTTTGGGGGATGTCACCAATCCTTCATGTACGGGTGCATGACGCTCTGTTAGATAACGGGCAATGGGGTTAAGCTCAATCGATAGGGCAACTTTTAGTATTCTTTGAAGATTGCGATCTAGTAAGGGTATTTGGTCAAAGAAAAAAATACCCGATCGTTTAGCCGCGAAATACTCGCCAACTTTTGGGATGACATCCGTTTTTAAATCTCGTTCTGACTCGACTCGGTGGCAATGCCTCTCTGAAAGAGAATCGATCGCCGCGAATAAAGGCTGTAAGGAAGCAACCATGGTGTCAAAAAGAGTACCCGATCGAGGACTATGCGCGATCGATTTCCACTTCTAGTATAGACATTATCAACTTTGTTACTATCACCACTAAGAGATTGATTTATGATTGATTCACAACAGCACATCATTGGTTTAGTATTTTATCCTGGCATGACATCATTGGACATTATCGGGCCACAGCAGGTTTTTAGCGGTTTACCTGGTGTCCAGATTCATCGCATCTGGAAAACGCTAGATCTAGTTAAAACTGACGATGGCATGATGGTGCTACCCGATACTACCTTTGATAATTGCCCACGCCTGGATATTATTTGTATCGGTGGCGGGATCGGACAGGCGGTAGTAGAAGACGATCCAGATTTATTGGCATTTTTACGCAACCAAGGCAGCACCGCTAAATTTATCACTTCTGTCTGCGGCGGATCGCAGTTTCTAGCGAAGGCAGGACTGCTAAAAGGTTATCGAGCAGCTACGCATTGGGCAGCACGCCCCCAACTTGCTGCATTGGGTGTGCAAGTTGGCACCGAGCGGGTAGTAATCGATCGCAATCGGATTACAGGTGGTGGCGTGACAGCAGGTATCGATTTTGGGCTGACGCTTGCCAGCATCCTCTATGGCGAAGAAATTGCCAAAATTACGCAACTATTAATCGAGTACAATCCCGCTCCGCCATTTGATACTGGATCTCCGGAAAAAGCGGGGGCAGAGTTGGTGGAGAAGGCAATGTTATTTATGCAGGGTATGATGCCCGCTCCAGTCGTAGTAAACTAGCGAAATTTATTGGTATGTGTAGCTTTGGTTCAGATTCTGTTGCGATACTTTGCACGGGTATAGATTGCACTATCGTTAATGCTTGTCTGATCTCACTAAACTTTTCACTAGTTTTGGTATTTCTTGGTCGATATATATATTGACTTCTTGGGACATAGTGCGCGGCGTAGATGCTTGGCTCGTCTTTTTTTAACGTCATGGATATAGCTACGTTCGCGGAGCATCTCTGAAAGAGAATCATGCTTTTGAGAAAGGGGAATATCAACAAAAGATGTAGAAAGTTTTGAGTCTATTCTTGTTAGTTTGTATGTGCTAATTTAAGATATGAGTCTTCGGACTCTAAACCTTCCTTTTGGTAGATGAAGAATTTTGTCAAAGCCTTACAATAGAGGAATACCGCCCAAATGGCACCGTAAATTACTATATTAGGTAATAATCCATGATGATAGCTACCCGATATCCTGTAATGACAACCACTCAGCACCTCAATATTCTCCTCGTCGAAGATGATGAAGTCGATGTAATGAACGTCCAACGCGCTCTGAAAAAAAACAACGCGACTGCCACTCTCTATCGGGCAGCTAATGGAATCGAAGCTCTCACAATGCTCCGTACCAATAACCAAATTCCCCAAAATAACAACAACAAGTTATTAATTCTGCTCGACTTAAATATGCCTAAAATGGGCGGACTAGAATTTCTTAAGGAATTACGTGCAGATCCCACTTTGTGTAATTTATCTGTAGTTGTCTTGACGACATCCAGGCAGGATAGAGATCTAGCTACTGCTTATCAATATAATGTCGCTGGATATATCATCAAACCGATTACCTTTAGCAGTTTTGTCGAAACGATCGATATCTTAAACCGCTATTGGTCGATGTCTGAAATGCCGTCACCAGCATAGACTATAGACTATCAATTGCCAGATGGGAATGGGATCGAATTACTTCAAAAACTGCGTGAACAGGGTATTCATGTCCCCATCGTCAGTCTAATGGGACAAAATGACGAGCGAGTCGCCTGCACCAAGTTTTTCAGAATGTGATGCGAGTACATGCTGCGGAAATAGCGGTGGAACTTGCTAACCGTCACCCTGAAACAATTACAAAAAAATATCCCGATCGCGATGGCTAGCAGGATAAGTAACTTTAGTTAACTTTAGGATTTTTCTGAAATTATCTAATTGTAACCAGGTGGTAAATCTCTCTGAGCAAATGGTGCCGATCGACGGAGATTATCCAGCGCGTACTTGATATCGTCACCAGGATCGACCGCAACCCAACCATCAGAGGTCGCCATCCGCGACTCGAAATGGAGGTGAGGGCCAGTAGAGTTGCCTGTGCTGCCTACTCGTCCAATTACAGTACCTTGTTCGATGCGTTGACCTGGTTGGACGAAAACTTCAGAAAGGTGACCGTAAAGAGTCTGCTGGACACCGTTGTGTTGAATCACAATTGCTTTACCATAACCACCGAGCCAACCGGAAGATATAATTGTCCCAGATCCAGCAGCGACAACAGGTGCGCCCATTGGTGCACCGATATCTACCCCAGAATGGAAGCGACGATTGCCTGTAATGGGGTGTGTCCGCCAACCAAAGCTAGAAGTTGTGGGAGCGGGACTACTGAGTGGGTAGATTAATTCGGCGTTAGACTCATTTTCCCCAATGTTCACAAAGGCAATGGGTTTTGATTGTGATGCCGCTACTGCTCCAGGCCGAACACTGGGAATTGCAGGTACGATGGGGACTACTTTGTTAGCAGTGAGCTGGGGTAGTCTGGCAACAGGTTTGACTTCGGATGCTCTCGCTGCTATTTGAGGCTTCATCGGCGCAACAACAGTACGTTTGAGACCAGCCAAAGGTACATATTGAGGGGTGAACGTGGAACCCTGAGTGCCCTTCAGTACGTTAGGATCGATCGCGACAGAAGCTGAGATACTAGATCTAGACCTACCGATCGATGGTGATGCAGCAGTCGGTAAAGTAGGAACGGCTGGTACCGATCGATAACTATTCGCTGACTCTTGACGCTGGATACTAGTCGCAGGGACAGATTGACCGATCGCTGTCTGTGTCTTAGTGTAGCTAGGCTGGATCTGGCTTTTAGTTATTGTGACTATTTCCCTATTCCGCCCAGGAATGATGCTACTCAAAGGAGCTGGAACGGGAATATTGATGAATTCTTCAGCGACTTCGCGACCGGAAGTCGATTCATTTACACTTACAGTATAGTTGTCAGCAGTCGATAAATCGGTATGCTGTGGACGGACGATCGTGCCTGTCGGCAGAATCACCGCTGAGGCAGCGGCGACAGCCAGTGGTACTTCCCGATTGGGAAGTTGGTCTGGAGCCACTCGAATGGAAGGCTGCTCCTGAGCGATGGGAAGGTAAGGACCATATGTTTCCCGATCTTTTTGTTCGACGGCCGATGCTGAGGCTTGAATGAGTTCCGGTGCTTCAGTTTTGGACGTAGAAATTGGTTTGATATCTGCCCAAACAACGCCAGTAGTACCAAGAAAGCTGAGGCTACTAAGCCAAGCGACAATCTTTAACAGCAGAGGATTTCGGAAGAAGATACTTAACCGAGGCTGCTGATGTGAATGATGAAATGTTTTTTCTGCCTTGCTGCTCATATATTATTGTTAATCTAATGCAGTCTTTGTTCAGAACTATTCATCCGCTTCAGCATAGCAAAATCGATTAATTTCGCATATGTCCAAAGTCACAAACTCTCGTAGCCCAATGTGAATGTACCTGGTGTAAGATAAGTTTCCGTTATCTCTGTGGCAGTTGTAAAACCAATGTGTAGTTCTCCTTGCGGTGAGATGCCTAACACAGTTCCTAACTGACCATTCACTAGTACTGAGCGTCCACGAGCGTTGAGTAGTTCCAGATAGTCCAACAGTAAACTGTCGATCGTTGCTGGAGTGCAACGTTTGTACCCGCTTATAATTCCCCTAATGGTACAGCTTGTTAACATTTCGATGGAAAAATTTCGGTAATTTGGCTGATAATCATTGCTGGGGGCTAAATTTATTGCCAGACCTTCTACCGTATTTGTATAATTAATCCCAACTCCCACGATCGCATGTTGAATTCTACCTTGAGAAATGCGGGTTTGAGTTAAAATCCCCCCCAGTTTTCGATCGGCTAAGATTAAATCGTTAGGCCATTTAATTGATACTGGCAGCCCTTTTTGTCTCAATTGATGCGCGATTCCCCAGACAATCCCAAGCGTCAACTGATGAATGTTTCTCGCTAGTAGATCTGGAGATATAGCAAGTGATAAATATAACCCACCTGTGTCTGAATCCCATTTTTTGCCCCGCTGTCCCCGCCCATCTGTTTGCATTTTGGCAATGATAATCGTTCCTGGTGGTGCATTTTCTTCAGCAATTAGTTGGGATAATTTGTTGTTAGTCGATCCCAGTGTATCGAAAATATGGATATTAAAATCCATTTCTAAATCCACGCCTTCTGCTAGTAAGTCTAATATTTTTCGATCGTTCATAGAGCCACTATTTGCTATCCACTATTCACTGATTTCAATAATTTCGGTATAGTCAAAGTCGTTCGGACTGCACTTAATTAGCGGATAATGACGATTGTTAATTTCTAGATAGTCTTCAGGACAGTCTGATTTAGACGTATAGTAAGTCAAAAGATATTGTCTGCCTATTTTTGGCTGCATTTCAGTTTCGACTTCATCGCGCCATTGAGTTTTAGTAACTAGTACGACCAGTTGATTTGCCAGTTGAGGTAAAATTTGAGCAATTTGACGACGGGAGATCCGATCGAGACTGCCAAATGGCGAATCCATGACGATCGGAAAGGTATTGCTCTCTGGTACTGCGAGCAGTTTTTGCTCGCTCCAGGAGCGGACTCGATCGATGATGCCACCGATAAATGAGAGACTGAGAATCTGATTTTCGCCTGTAGATGCAGCAACGGTTGTTTCGAGATCTCTAGTATTTTCGACTAAGATTAGTTCGTACTTTTCGGTAATTTTGGGTAGATATGGAGTGACAGAAATTGTTTGAAAAATCTGTTGGACGCGCTGTTCGAGGTCTAGACGAAATTGTTGTTCTTGTTGGTGGCGGATGGTGTTTAATTCGTCAATTGCCAACTGGGCAGCTTGGAGACGACGATGGGCTAACTTTTGACGATCTTGGTTAGTTTGTTGTTTGGTAATTTGTTTCGCTAGTGATTGAATTTGTCCTTCGAGATGGACGATCTGTTGTTTGTTTTGACCTTGGGTGAGGGTGAGATCGCGGACTTTAATTTCAATATCGTCAAGCCGTTTTTGGAGATTAGCAATCTCAATATTGGTATCTTGACGGAGTTGTAATTCGAGATTGTCGATTTGGATTTCGATCTGACTAATTTCCGCTCTAGCTGTAGTGACAATTTGCTGATGTAGATCGATCGACTTCCAAAATTCGCCACCTTTAGTTTGAAGGTCTTCGACTTGGGTAATCAGTCGCATAGTTGTCTCTTCAATTACCGCAATACTCGCGCGCGATAGCCAAGTTTGAACTTGGAGATAGGCAGAAGTCTTTGGCTTGAGTTCCGTGCCACAAAGACAATTTTGGTCGTGCAGTAGATGGCTGAGAAATTCACGCGAGATTCCTTGATTTAATTCGCCTCGATCGCGTAAATCGGCGACAATTTTTTGGAAGTCTTGAGTCAGATCTGTGAGTAAAACGGTGTGCGCTTGAGTCGAAATTAATTGTTTAATCGCTGTCTGCGCTTGACGAAGTTGCGTTTGGTGGATGGCTTTAGTGCGTTCGAGTTCTTGCCTTTTTAATTGGGTAGCTTTGGCGGCTGTAAGTTCTAGCAGGTAATGGTTTATTTCTTGTTCGATCTGTTTAAAACTAGCTATTTCTCGGACTATTTCAGCTTCGCGTTCCTGGATTAGATCGATCTCTTGTTGACATTGTTGTTGAGACTTGAGTAAATCCTTCGTCGTCGTATCGCCAATTTGAGCGAGTTCGGTTTCCAGCGTCCTTTTCGCTTCACCCAAATGTTTAATCGATCGATTTAATACTTCCACTCCCAACAGGATTTTCGTAGCTTCCGCAATTTCCAATCGTTTATCCTGACGGACAATTTGCTCGATCCGTTCGCCATCGAAGAAGAAATATTGATGTAGACTAGCTGGTAAAATTCTGCCGATGATTTCATCCGGCGGTTGTTGAGGATGTAGCCATTTACCATCAGCATCACCAATATATAAGTAGAGTAACTCATTGTTGACGAGGTTAACGCCAGTTTGCTGCTTATAGGCGCGACACATCCGTTTAGCGCGATAACGCTTCCCATCGTGTTCCCATGCAACTTCCACCCAACTATCGACAGCCGTACCCACATCGGCTTCAGCGATAGCGCGTTTATTGACTAGCTGCTGAGATTCAGCAAAAGCGGCGGTGAATTTTTCGTAGAGTACCCAGGTAAAAGCATTAAGAATCGTAGTTTTACCTGCACCATTATTCCCGTGAATGATGGTGGTGTTGCGATAATTATCAGTGGCGAGGTGGATTTCGGGAGTTTCACCGTAAAATTGACGGAAGTTGCATAGACGAATCGTGGTCAATTTCATATGACAATTTCTTTGATGATTTTGAGGATATCATCATTAATTGGTGAATTCTTCTTGCGATCGAGCCGATCTTTTTCTAATTGGAGCACCCGCTCGATAATTTGGCGAACTTCGGAAGTGATATTTTGGGTCATTATACTGAGCTAGCAGTGCTAAAAACTTCAGAATGTAATGTTTAGAGGGAACTTAGTTCGGGTATCGATCGTCTAGACTTTTATATCAATCGTCTGATTTTATACCTTAAATAACCATTATCCTACAATGAAAAAGTTTTTATTCCTACCCGCAATTCTGCTAACTTGGATTGTGACCACAATTTCCCAAACTCCGCAAGCAGCTCTGGCTGGCGGTCTTGGTAACAACTATATCGCGCCCTCCGTAACTTTCGGCGGTGGCTCAAGCGTGTTTGGCATCGATAGTAAATTTGGTCTGTCGAAAAATGTCTCCCTCCGCCCATTTATTTCGTTTCCATCCAATGGCACAGAATTCGGTGGTAGTCTTACTTATGACTGGGATCTGCCTCAAGCAGCTTTCCCAATTACACCGTTTATCGGTGTGGGGATAGATCTCCAGACAGTCAACGAAACTACGACAACTAATGGTTTTGCCCAAATTGGTGCAGATTTGAACGTCAACAGTAGCTTGGCGTTACTAGGTTCGTTAGCGATTCCTTTTAATGGCGGCGGTAACACTAGCTTTACGCTCGGTGCTGGCTTCCGTTTTTAAGTCACAATCGTTGGTTCGAGATTGCGGACGATACTGGTAATCAGATGACTTTCGATCGTCCGCCAAATCGACGAACATGACGGGAACAAATGCAGGTAGTCCAGATTTGAGCATCTGGGTGATGGGCTTCAAGTCTAGCGCAGGAAAATATCAATACGGTTCGGTTGAGCCACGCGACTGAAGTCGCAGCTAGTGACGCAAAGTCCGCCTACACGGACTATTGAGGAGGGGATTTCCCAGTGCGAAATGTGAGTTTTGCAGTTTATTAGTGACAAGTTAAGCCTGTGAACTAACTGCTGGGGTGTGGGAAATAAGCAGCTCTTTTCCTCTTCACCATCCACTTTCAACCTGGGTTATTTGCTAAAATCAAGAGACTTCAATCCTTACTTTCATCTTGCTTGAATAGCCGATCTGCTCCTCCCAAACTCAAAATTCTCATTCTGTCAACTCCAGTCGGTGCATTAGGTTCTGGCTTGGGAGGTGGTGTCGAACTAACGATCGCCAATCTCGCCCGAGAACTGCGATCTCGCGGACATGCGATCGACATTATCGCCCCTACAGGTTCTGAATTAGGGGATTTATCAATTATTCAAATCCCAGGAGAACTTCAACTTACTGCCCAAACCCAGGAACAGGCTGCATCCATTGTGATGCCTGGAGATCCGGTGCTGGCGAATATGTGGGCAAAAGCCAGATCGATCGAGCACCATTATGACATCATTTTTAATACTGCCTTCGATTGGCTACCATTCTATCTAACTCCGTTTTTCGATCGACCGATCGCCCATTTTGTGAGTATGGGTTCGCAAATAGCCGCGATCGATCTGGCAATTAACCGAGTCGCGATCGATTTTCCTGGGACAATTGGTGTTTGTACCCGCACCCAGGCTGAAACATTTAGCTTTGCCGATTTGTGTTGCGTCGTTGGTGGTAACGGTGTCGATCCGGCTGTTTATGACTACTGTGAGACTCCAGAAGACTCGCTAGCTTGGCTGGGGAGGATTTCTCCCGAAAAGGCTCTCGAAGATGCTGTAGCCGCCGCCGATCGGACGGGAATCAAGCTCAAAATCATGGGTAAAATCCAAGATCCACTCTACTGGGACAAAATTCAACGAGATTATCCTCACGCCCCGATCGAATATCTCGGCTTTCTGCCCACCCATGAGTTACAACAATCCCTTCGTACCTGTAGAGGCATGTTGATGACTCCCCGCTGGGTCGAAGCCTTCGGAAATGTGGCAATTGAAGCCCTCGCTTGTGGTGTCCCAATCATCGCTTATCGGCGCGGCGGGCCTGCTGAAATCATCACCGATGGTAAAACGGGGTTTCTGGTCGAACCAGACAGTGTAGAGGGCTTAATTGCGGCGATCGATCGACTAGATGAGATCGATCGAGCCGATTGTCGTCATGCCGCCGAAACAGTCTTCTCCCAATCAGCTTGGGGAAATTTAGTAGAAAGCTGGTTTTATCAGTTGCTAGATAGAAAACACGCTAAATGAGCGGGAGCTTGGTAGCCTTTCCCCTAAAACCTAACCTCAGATTATGCCCGCGCGAAGTATGGGACATATCAGATCCCCTACTTCTCGCCTCACAAACGTCCTAACAGTCCTATTTCCCCTCCTGCGGACATACAACCTTCGTTCCTATCGGTGCGCCCTCCGTCTGAGCAGATATCAACGTCACCTTCCCCTTCCCGTCGAATACCCAACCCACCGCAGGTGCTAATTTTCGAGTGGTTTGACTAGTTACAGGCTGCGTTTTCACCCCACGAGGATCGTGCCAAACCACCTCACTAGTCAGCGGATCTTCGGCATTTTGTGGATGTCCGCCCTTACCGATAATGTAGAATTTATTCGCCCGTTGACTCTCGCCACAGGCTTGGGAGATTTTTTTACTCGCATCGTCAGGCACAGCAGTAAGTTCGCCTTTATCTCGCCCTGGATCTGTACCTGGGGTGCTAATATTCACACTGCCATTTTGTCCGAAGGTGGAGCTGGCGGTAATATCATTAGTGAAGAGGGAGTCTTGTGCTTTGGGGCGATACTGGATACCAAATAAGCCTTGACTGGTAATATTGATATTCCCACCATTACCTCCGTTAGCATTGGCGGTGATATCGTTGTCGCCGGGAGTCGCGATAATCAGGGGACTGCTAATCGTAATATCGCCACCATTACCATTTTTCTGGGTGCTACCAGAATTAGTTGCGATTAAACCCCCACTTTTCATCAATAGTAAATCGCTAATCGCTAAGGTAACATTAGCACCGCTGACAGAAGTTGCATCAGAGATAATGAACGCGGTATTAGAAAGTGAAACTCGTGAGGCATCAATTGAAACGTTGCCAGCTTCTCCCGATCCTGTGCTTCTGGTACTTACCCCTGCCAGGTTATTGAAGGATATTGTTTGTTTGATTTTTAGATCGATATCTCCAGCATTTCCCTTACCATTTACTGGCGTAATTTGGTCTGTAGAGCTGGTAATAAAACTGCCATTATTTAATTCCATTTCTCGTGCAGCGATCGAAATACCTTGGCCATTTCCGATCGCCTGTTTAGAAATATCACTAGAAACCAATCCTGCATTAACAAAAGAAAGCTTACCTTGAGTATTGATGGTGATTTTACCCGTGTCACCATTACCAGCAGAACTACTATTAATTGAGGATTTTTCTGCTCGAGTATCTCCAGTCGTTTTAATATTGATGTCTCCGGCATTACCTTTTCCAGTTATGGCAGCAGATTGGAATGTGGCGGTAAAAATGTTGCTATCAAATAGTTCCAATTCTCGCGCATTAATTTTAATACCCTGACTATTACCAACCGCAGTTTTAACTATCGCACTAGAAATCACCCCTTCATTAACTAGAGATAACTTCCCCTGAGTGTCAATGCTAATTTTCCCTGCATCACCACCTCCATAAGTACTACTAGAGATTTGTGCGGAATTTGACTTGTTTGCTAGATTTGGATTAGTTGAAGCTGGATCGTATCCAGTTAGCTTAATATTGCCAGTGGTTTTAATATTAATATCTCCGGCATTACCTTTGCCATTTACTAGAGCAGTTTGGAATGTATTAGTAGAAATATAACTATTATTAGCTAATTCTAATTCCCTTGAATTGATACTAATACCTTTACTATTACCTAGTGCGGTGTTGAAAACTCCACTAGCAATGTTTCCTTTATTGAAAATAGCCAATTTACCCTGAGTATCAATAGTTATTTTTCCTGAATCACCAAATCCAGTAGTACTGCTATTAATTTGCGACAGATTCGATGTGATGGGATTAAGTAATGATGAATCGTATCCAGAAACATTAATGTCTCCAGTAGTTTTAATATTAATATCACCCGCATTACCTTTGCCATCGACTGGTTTTGTCTGAACTGTAACAGTAAGAATAGAACTACCATTGGCTAGTTCCAATTCCCGTGCTGCGATATTGATACTTTTACCATTTCCTACTGCTGTCTGACCGACTGTGCTAAGAATATTGCCTCTGTTAATGAGAGACAACTTACCTTGTGAATCGATCGTAATTTTACCCGCATTACCCTGTCCATTAGTACTGCTCTCGATCGATGATATATTTGAGAAGGTCGGACTAGCTGAGGCTGATTCGGAGCCAGAGATATTAATATTACCAGTAGTTTCAATATTAATATCACCAGCATTCCCTTGAGCCTTTGGTAGAGAGCCAGTGCCAATCACACTATTATTTGATAGCGTTAGTTCTCGCGCTACAACATCAATACCTTTACTATTCCCTACGGCAGTATCAGAGAGGTTGCTACTAATATTTCCATAATTTACAATAGATAACTTACCCTGAGTATTAATAGTAACTTTGCCTGTATTTCCATATCCGCTAGTATCACTACTGATATATGACAGGGTAGGGTTAGTTAACGATGAATCGTATCCCGAGACATTAATATCTCCAGTAGTTTTAATATTGATATCTCCTGCATTACCTTTGCCCTCGACTCGATTAGTCTGGGATGTTCTACTCGAAATATAACTATTATTAGCTAGTTGCAATTCCCGTGCGGAGATCTCAATACCGTTACTATTGCCTACTGCTGTGGTAAAGATTCTACTCACAATTGCCCCTTTATTAAAAAGAGCTAATTTCCCCTGAGTATCAATGGTAATTTTCCCTGCATCACCCTGTCCTTGAGTATCGCTACTAATTCCCGATGAAGTAAGATTAGTTGCTGTTGAATTATAACCAGAGATATTGATGTCTCCATTAGCTTTGATATTAATATCTCCGGCGTGTCCTCGTGCTGTTTCTAATGCATTATCACTGATAATAGTGCTACTACTGGTGAGATTGAGATCTTTACTGACTTTAATATCGATATTTCCAGCATTACCCGTTCCAGCCGTTAATGATGAGATAGCTGAGTTATTTTTAATGTCCAGATCGCCAGCCTGAATTTTAATATCACCAATCATTCCCTCAGATCCAACCCGAATAGTATTCTTAATATCCGAATTATTGAGATTGAATTTCCCGAATGCATCGATATTAATACCTCCAGTTGCTGCTGTTTGTACTCCCGAATTTCGCCCCAAACCTGCATCTAAAGCCGCAGGTTGGTCATTTAATTTTACACCTGAGTTGAGGATGTCGAGATTATTAGCACTAATATTAATGCTGCTACCGTTGGTGGTGGCGTTATTAAAAAAGGTATTAACGGTGTCGAGCGTTCCTGTCGCGCGAACTGTGATGCCCGCGCTATTAGTTAGCAACACGTTACTGCGCCCTACTCCATTACTGCTAAATACCAACCCACGATTACCAACAGTAACAGTTCCCGCACTTTTCAATCCCCCAATATCCACCCTACCCCCAGGGGCGATAATCTTCCCACCACCAGCACTACCATCGAGCGTGACATTCCCACCGATTAACCCGATGTATTGACTATTATTCGGTGTTTGCAAAGTCCCAAAATTATTAATCGCGCCAGTTCCCCCACCCATATTTAAACGGGAAACATTAAAAAACACGTTCGGATTGACTGATAGTAACGGTGCATCGCCATTCGCATTCGCCCCAAACGTAATCGTTCTCCCACTCCCATCGACTAAATCGATACTATTGGCCGTACTTCCGACAAATGCTTTACCGACATTTAACTGGGCATTCGGTCCAAATACCACCCCATTAGGGTTAATCAGAAAGAAATTCGCATTGTTGGTATCAATCCTCCCATTAATATCGGAAAATAAACCACCTGTGACGCGGGTAATAATGTCCCGATTTCCCACTGGATTGGCGAAATTTGCCTGTCCGCTCGTCGGTACAGAGAAATCGCTGAAACTATGAAATAACGTCTGTCCCCGCTGCAACCCACCCGTGATGTTAAAGTTGTTATTACCACCCGAAACTTGAGTACCGATTTGCGTCTTGTCAGCCACCGGAATCCGGTTAGAAGGCTGGTAGGTTTGGGCGTGGGCGACGTTTGCACCCAGGAGCAAGCTAGTCAGAGCGAGGGGCGCAAATAAGCGGGTGGGCGTTTTCATCGTCGATTCGAGGCAGCAAGGATTAGTGTATTATATTTTGCTGCTAAAATTAAATTGAGTCGATCGATATAATTTCAGCATAAATACTGAGATAGAAAATATCTAAGCTGTCGAACATTTAAAACACTCTTTTTGTCCTCTATAACCCTTGTGGTAAGGGATTCAATCAAAAAATTTAGATGACAAACAGCTTATTCGATCACGCTATAAATTCTGACATATATAGCAACTGCCAAGGTCATTAGGACAAAACAGCGATTGAAATCGCCGCTCGGAATGCAAAGTCCGCCTACGCGGACTACGCGGACTACGCGGACTAATTAGAAAACGTCCTAAGGATCTTGGCTACTGCGATACTTTGCATGGGCAAAACTTGCGCTTTTGCCAAAAACAATTTGGACTATGCAACGTTTATCCTGGTGCGTTACCCTTCTGGACAACACACCCTACAATAGCGTGGACTTGGCAATCTGAGCTGAGACTTCGAGTCTCAGGCACATTTTAGAGCTAAGATCCAGATTAAATTGCTTCTAACTCGTCTGCCCGCATATGCGCCCGGAGCTTGTCATTATCGAACTTGACCACCAGGGGGAAATTGGCACTAATGGGGCGACCTTTCCATTCAGTGGCAATTTTATCGATCGTACCCTCGTGGTTGACAATATCGACAGCTTGACCGCGATTTTTAGGGTGATGATAAATAACTACAGATGTACTAACACGAACGCGGTCGCCTACTTGCATATGCTTAAATTACCTATGTTTTTGATTGCCGAAATTTAACTATATAGCTTTTCATTCTCTCATGATTAGGATCTGTCTCGATCAATTTGACCAACAGCATCCAGATACTCCCTTCCCAGTGAAAAATTAGACATTTAGTGTAGTGGGTAGATGGACAGATGGTGAATGGTGGATGTAAGTAGTAACAACCACCACGAAAAATGGGTTTACCGTACCTGTACAAATCTGGGGAATTTGAGATGATAGATGTATCGACAAAACCAAATCAGGAATCAACCGATGAACTTCAATATTCAATCGCTTCACAACTGGTATCGTGGTTTATTACAAAATCCTAAATATCGGTGGTGGGTGGTAGCTGCTTCTATTGTTTATTTAGTTAGCCCGATCGATCTGATTCCTGATTTTATCCCCTTGGCAGGATTAGTTGATGATACTCTGATTATTTCTCTATTAGTTGCAGAAGTTGCTCAAGTTGCCAAACTTACGCTGCAATCTCAGAATACTCGATCTAGTCCAGTGAGCGCGGATGCAGCCAGCCAGGTTGTTGATGTACAGGCAATACCTGTTAAATAGTAATAACAGATCCCGACTTCTTGAAGAAGTCGGGATCTGTTATTTATTAACCTTTAAACTGTGTGGTAATTCGTTTCATTGCTTCTTCTACATTTGCGCGACTATTAAATGCCGAAATGCGGAAATAACCTTCACCCGCAGCACCAAAACCAGAACCAGGTGTACCGACAACATGACAATTGGTCAGTAATTTATCGAAGAAATCCCAACTGGATAAACCATCAGGAGTTTTCACCCAAACGTAAGGTGCATTAATTCCTCCATGTACCTCTAAACCCACTGCGGTAAGTTCTTGACGAATGATTTTAGCATTCTCCATATAGAAGCCAATTAGTTCTTTAACTTGCGCTTTTCCTTCAGGTGAATATACCGCTTCCGCACCGCGTTGGATGATGTAGGAAACACCATTAAACTTAGTAGCTTGACGACGATTCCAGAGTTTCCATAGCTCTACGTCACTACCGTCGGCGGCTTTAGCTGTCAGAGTTTTGGGAACTACTGTCAGCGCACAACGGGTACCTGTAAATCCAGCATTTTTAGAGAAAGAGCGAAACTCGATCGCACAATCCCGCGCCCCGTCGATTTCGTAGATCGATCGAGGTAAACTAGGATCTGTGATAAAAGCTTCATACGCCGCATCGAAAAAGATAATTGAGCCATTCGCCTTGGCATAATCTACCCAAGCTTGCAGATGTGCTTTTGTTGCTGTTGCGCCAGTAGGATTATTGGGAAAACAGAGATAAATCAGATCGACTTTCTCGGTAGGAATTTGGGCGGTGAAATTATTATCAGCCGTAATCGGAAGATAAACCAAACCACTATACTCGCCGAGATCGTTAGCGTCCCCAGTATTACCCGTCATTACATTGGTATCGACATAAACAGGGTATACAGGGTCGGTAACAGCGATCGTGTTATTATGTCCAAAAATGTCGAGAATGTTGCCACAATCGCATTTAGAACCATCTGAGATGAATATTTCCGAGGCATCGATCGAGCAGCCCCGCGCTTGAAAATCATTAGTCGCGATCGCTTCCCGCAACCAAGTATAACCCTGTTCTGGCCCATAACCTTTAAATGACTCGCGATCGCCCATATCCTCGATCGCTTTTGTCATCGCAGTCCGACAAGCCAACGGTAATGGCTCCGTGACATCCCCAATTCCCAATCGAATAATCGGTGCATCAGGATTAGCTTGAGCAAAGGTATTGACGCGCCGCGCGATTTCGGGAAACAGGTAGCCAGCTTTGAGTTTTAAGTAATTATCGTTAATAGTTGCCATAATTTCTGTCGCGAATCGTCATTCAACAGCTTACCTTATTGGGGGTTAGGGGTTAGGGAGTCGGGGTAGAAGGGTTAGTATTAGTATGAAAAAATAAATTTTTAAGGCAAAAGAGGTAACTTCTAGCTGTGCTAGAAGTTACCTCTAAGTTTTTGGGTATAGCAATCCTAGTCGAGTTCCTCGCAGTAACGTTAACCTGTAGGAGCGGTACATCATCCCAGCCCTCTACTAACCCGCGCTTCTCAATTAGAATCGCTATAGAACATTAACAATCCCCAAAAATCAGACCGACAAGTCTAATTTTTAGTAACATTCGACAGTTTCTTTCTCATCCGAAGAGCTGCTGCGCCACCAACGATCGTGCCAATAATGGTCAAAGGTTCGGGTACTGCTGGAGTTCCTGCTGCTGCAACTCGGATACCGTAACTACCAAGCTGATTTGGGGTGTTACTAACGCTAAAATCAAAGTCCATAACATTTACTGGCGATGCAGATCCACTTACGAAAGTTGAACCTATACTACTGAGAATACTGAAATTTACGTTACCACCAGTAATAGGGAAACCTCTGAAGATGGAGTCTTTGGCAATATTGAGAGTTCCAATCGCGCCACCAAAATTAAAATCCAGACCTAGGGGATTTGAAAGCTTATAATCAACACTAGTTCCTGGACCTACCCCAGAAAATAAGAAAGTGCCGATACTGCCACTGATCGGTTTGGGAACAGACACGCCAGGAGGATTGACACCAGGGATTAAGGGAGCAAAATCTCCAGAAGCTGTGGTAACAACTGCATTACCGCCGTTATTAAAATTGACGTTAAATTGGTTGTTACTTGATATAGTTCCAGAAGAGTTAAATGCCCCATCGTTAAAGGCTAACTCTCCAGTGTTGATGACAACAGCCTGAGCTGGTGCAACGGGAATACTTGCCGCAACACCAATCGCTAGACCACCAGCAGTAAGTAATTGTGCTAGAGTGCTAGTTCTAAAAGAAGCCTTAGCAAAATTTGGCGTACTTGCAAATTCTTTTACTTTCATAATTTTAGTTTCTCCCTGAGTTTTCAATAATTAGCTTGTCAAAATAACTCGTCTAACTTGATTCTCTGTTTGCTTGAGCCGATCGAGAATCTAGTATAAAAAAACGATCGATCTATATCTGTACAGTCAGTTAAAATTTGCTTTTACGTTACTTCCAACTAGCGCGAACAAGTAAACAAAAGCTCCAGAGCTTCGAGTTATGCGCCATTGATTTCATCGTAGCGCAACTTGCACTAAGCTTGGATTGAGATCGGGATATTCTGCAAAATTTCAGCAAAGTGGCGTAGTTTTTCTACTGAGCTTGTTTGGAAATTACCGTCGATATAGTCGATCGACTATTAAGATTAGAGAGTGATTGAGATTCTTAAAAGTCTTCAGCAAAATAGCTTGTTTTCAACGTTCAATTGAGAACAGAGCATAATTAAAGTAAAAAATCAACAGCTAAATGATTTAATTTTTGCCACTTTGTAAACAATATTTTTGAATCTGGGATTGACGATTTACAAAGTTACCAAAATCGACCGACAGATATTTATCCTGATGAACAAAGAACTTCAGCCGATCGATCTATTTTGAATTTAATTGTATGATATATAGCTTTTATGATTGCGTATGTCTAGCACCAATTTAAAATCGGTGCAGGAACCTTAGCCAAAAAGTCGAAAATTCAGCATTAAACACTATTCTCATACTGTAGAAGCTCTCGACGATCGTCCACAGATTAATTTCGACCGAAACTGGTAAATCGCTGTTTGCAGGTGTGCTGTTGGCAGCGATAGGGATAGATATTTATCAGCGAAAGTAGTCGATCGTCTAGATCGATCCGCTGCGAACGAGCAGTATGTAAACTACCGCATTTTGGACATTTTCGATCGACTTGCACTTTAGAAGAACTGAATAGCATCGGACTAAAACCTGGATGATGTGAGTATATTTAATCCCCTAGTCTAACCAATTCCAATTTCCCTTAGGTACCTTTATGGTACTATAGATCGCTATTTCCTCTGTTTTATAAGCATACTAGCTGACGAATAGCCGCATAAATCAGCATAATGACCGATCTAAATACTCACATCTTGCACGAATACGCATATATTATCGCCACAATTTTTGGGCACCAGCAATTCCAAATTCAACACTAGCTGAGGTCGTTACTTTCGTCATGGCTTGCGGAAATAGAGTGCATGACTATAGATATAAGATCGACGGCAATTAGTCGTGACTTTGGCAGGATGTAGAATGTGAGCCGAGAAAGCTAAGATTGCAATATGGAAATCCACCATAAATCTCAACAGCTTACCTGAAAAATATCACGAATCTAAATTAAGATCCTCGATCTCCAGATTGAGACACCAGAAACAGAATTTGACCTTGAAAACAACTAACAAACTAAACTACCCCAATCCCAAATATTGTGAATAAACTAGCTAAATTATTACCGCTCCTCTCGATCTCCATCGCGATACCAACACTAGCAATGGTTGTCCAGGCGGAACCCCATCACCATCGCGGACAGATTGCTGATGTCAGAATGGGACGCATGGATAATCTCAATCTTACTCCCGCACAAAAAACCAAAATGGAGCAACTGCGACAATCTGCACGGACGGAGATCGAGGGAATCCTCACTACCGAACAACGTCAAAAATTCCAGCAGATCGAAACCCAGCGTCAGGTTAGACACCAAGCTGGTGAAAGTATGAACTTAACCGCAGACCAAAAACTCAAACTCAAAGCTATTCGTCAAGCTAATCAACAACAATTTCAAGCAATTCTCACTCCCACACAACAAGCACAACTAAAAGAAGATCGGGGTGGTGAGAAAGCTGGATACATGGCGCGTCTGGACAAACTCAATCTTACTTCAGAGCAAAAAGCTAAAATGGAGCAGCTCAAAGCCGCCGGACGCGCTCAGATGGAAGCAATTCTAACTCCAGAACAACGTCAAAAATCCCAAACTATGCGCGATCGACGACCAGAGATGGAGAACACCTGGAAGAGCATGAATTTAACCGCTGACCAGAAGGCTAAAATTAAAGCGATTCGTCAAGCTAGCAAAGAGCAATTTAACGCAATTCTGACTCCAGAACAGCAATCCAAGCTCAAATCTGGCAAGCATGGCAGAAAACACCGCATGATGTAAACTGTCGCTGTCGGGTGTGTTCGTACCAGCGCGAGCGTAACGCCTGACTAACGACGAAAGCGATTTTCGGTTTTTAAGGGCAGACTGCTAGGCAAATTTAATGGATGAAATCCGACCCTTGGATCTCATCCATTTTTGAATTTAGCACCTGGATCGCAATCTCAAATTAGTGCTGCTGAATGAAAAATTTTCCACTTTTACGGAATTAGGAGCGGCTGGAATGTAGTTAAAGACAGAGCTTAATAACCTTTAGATAAACTTCACTCTTAAAAAGTTCCACAAGTTATCAAGTTGCTTACATTAATTAATATACTAAATTACCAAACCCCATCCCACACACCAGGAGCATAGCCATGTCTTTCCAATTCCTCTCCACACTCAATGACTCATCGATAGCTGAAGCCGAATTGATGGACTGTCTCCTGGCATCCTCTACAGCTAACTATCCGTGGAATCCCAGCGATCCAGCAACAGCAGACTACTATGAACAATCTGACAGTTACTTTAGCTTAGACGATTGGTCGGATGATGAGATCGCGCAGAGGTCTGAGTCTTTCTTTGCCAGCATCCAATCGTGCTGGGAAGCTGCGCCCAGTTATGAGCTAGAACAGAGTCCACTTGCCGCACTAACTGCACAATTTGGTGCTAGAGTGCCTCAACAGTGGCTGTCAAAAATTGCGGCTAATGTCAGTAATTTGGCAACTAGCAGTCTCGAACCTGTAGACCAATTAGTCCAATCAGTTCAGGATTTATTATCAAATTGGGCAACTGAAGATCTGTTGGTGATGGCTCGCCCTTATGCTTATGCCATGCGTTGCAATCCTGGGGTGGACAATATCGATAACGTTGTCAGACCTTTGGACTGGAACGAATTATCTGAGGTCGAACGTGCAAAATTAACTATTCTCATCGCTCAATACGCGATCGAACGGATTCAATTATAATTAATAATTACGCCTGACTCAATATTAAAAGATTGAAATAAAGGAATATTTATCGATTTTTCTCCTTGAAAGTAAAGGATTTAAACCCAAAATTGATAATTATCGATTAGCGACTATCTATTCTACTCAGTTAATGATAAATTGGCAATCTGTGGTGGTGGAACATCGGTAAATAAGTCAGTAAAATGACGGATTTTATTTTCGATTTCTGTCCATTCTTCCTCGGATTGAGAGCCTCGAACGATGCCAGCACCTGCAAATAGTAATAACCGATCGCGATCGATTAAACCCGATCGAATGGCAACAGCAAATTCGGCATCATCATCGCCAACCCAGCCAACAGGAGCCGCATACCAGCCCCGTTCAAAGGGTTCTAGTTCTTGAATCAGTTTTAAGGCTGGAGTTCTTGGAGCACCACCAACAGCGGGTGTGGGATGAAGTTTAGGCAAGATATCGGCATCAGTCAAATCGGACTTTAAAGTACCCTGGCATTGGGTATATAAATGTTGTACTTTATTGAGTTTGAGAATAGTTAATTCTCGATCGACTGTGACTGAATGACAGAGTTCGGATAAGATCCCTTGAAGGTTATTAACTACTAATTGATGCTCATGAATATCTTTGGGTGAATTGCGTAACAGATAGCTTAATTCTCGATCGAGCCTGTCTGAGTCGCCCCGCTGACGAGTTCCCGCAATCGCTTCAGTTTTTAATAAGCGATCTTGACGGTAATAGAGTCGTTCTGGCGAAGTCCCAATAAATGCGGTGGTGGGATCGATCTGGAAACAGAAATGATAACTATGAAAGTTATTAGGTTTTAGCGATCGCAACAATGATTGTGGCTGTAGATTGCTAGTAAATGTTAAAATCGATTGCCGAGCTAGGACAATTTTATCGAGCTGCCGTTCGGTAAAGGCTGCTAGTGCTTTGTCAATGTTTCGTTGCCAATCAATCCGATCTGGTTTGTCTACTCGTTCGCAAAGTTTTGGTAGGGCAAAATCTAACGGTGGTGGTAGAACGGAGTCAATTTCTATTTGCGTAAAATCGAGTTTAGTTAACTCATCCAAAATTAGATCCAATTCTCGTTTACGGATTTTAGCTTGGGTCGAATCTAATTCCTCTGACTGCAAATCTGCTGAAAATTTGTATCTAAAATTACAAGCAAAAAAAGTATTAGTTCCATCTGTCCAGATTTCAAATCTCGGTACGACAAACCGATAATTACCAAATAGTTTCCAAGTTGCATCGATCGGTCGATCTTGACTAAACCCAATCCCACCATAGTATCTAACTTTGGGGAATAGGGACGATAAATTTTGTCTTAACTGCCCAAAAATATTAGCATAGTTAATTGGTAGATCGCCAGCGATTGCATCTAATGTACCCACTCCAGCCATTGTAAAATGACCCCGCCGATCGGACCAATAGGTTTTAATATCTGACTTTTGTTGTGCCAACCAATTTAATGGTTCTATCGTAGGGATTTGCACTTCCACCCGCAAAATTTTACCCTCCATTGCTAGAGGGATATAAATCAGATCGTACTGAAAAAAGTTTTGAATCTGGGTGGCTATCTTCAGATCGAGATCCATTTTGAACTATGAATTATAAATTATCCTCCTGTGCGACAATGGGGGCAGGTAACGCACTAACCATGAGGGAATCGACTACAGGTGCTGAGTCGTGACTCAAAGCTGCTATTGCTACATTACCAGGATTGACGATCCCACCGGAAATAATTACTTTAAAAGCATCCTCGATCGACATTGCTAAATCTAGGACATCCTGCTCTGGGACTACTGCATACCAACCAGTGGTAGGGTTAGGCGTAGTCGGGATAAATAGATTTAACATCCCATCAGGCATCTGTGACTGGATCTCACTATCGATCGTCCCAGTCACAAAGGCAAGTGCCCAGATCCCTCTCCGAGGATATTCTACCAATACTACCCGCCGAAATTTGTTGCCCGAATCCTTGAGAATAGTTTCTAGCAGTTGTTTGAGCGTTTTATAAACGGCACCCGCGAGCGGAATTGCCTGCAATAGTTGTTCGCCAACATCTAACAGCCACTTACCCGCGATATTTCGAGCCATTAATCCAATTAGCAGGATTGTCAACAAAGGTGCTGTCAATCCCACCAATAAGTTCAATACAGATACCAGGATTGGATGCAAACCATCAAAGGGATTGATTTGCTTGGGAATACTAGTCAAGAAATTGACTACCCATGTCGCCACATTAATCGACAGCCAGATCGTGGTAGCAAGTGGAATCACTACCAACAACCCAGCAATTAAATCGTTTTTTAAGTCCTGCTTGAAATGTTGGAACACAGATCTCCGCTTTTAGATCGGGAACATTAGACTCTCTACTGATACTATACAAGCTTTGCTGAATCTGGTGAGGGGTGATTTAACTATTTGCGAAAGGGGAAGGGTGGGAGAGTGGGGAGGATGGGGGGTGTGGGAGTGGGGGAGTAAGGGGGTAGGGGAGTAACGGAGTAAGAAACACCCCAACACCCCAACACCCCAGACCCCCACACTCCTATCTCAGCACTCGCTTTAACCCCGCCCAGCCGATGACAATATAAGCAATTGCTAGCAGTAAACTGGCTAAACTGGTACGGACACCAGTTTTTAGCATTCTCTCACTAGCTTGAGTTTCAACTTTTTGTTTTTGTTTTTGCAACTGTTGGAGATTTTGCTCCGACTCTTGGGCAAATTTTTTCGGATCGGCGAGCAATAATTCTAGTTTAGATTTAGTAAGTTGGAGATTGGTAAGCCGTTCTCCTTGAGCCTGACCACTTTTTAGCTCTTTGTCAATGGCTGTAATTTGCTCTTTAATTTTATCCTTACTTTGGGCATTGATTTGTTGGAGATTGCTTTTAATCCCTTTTTCGATCTCAGTTACCTCATTCCCGATTTTTTTGAGTTCTTGGGATTTAAAATCGTTAGTGGTAATCAACTGAAATGGAATAATCAGGACAAAGATCAACCCTAAGAGACTCGCTAGGGTAAAAGTCCCGATTCGCCATGCATTTCCCCGATCTCCCCCATCTTCTGTGGAAACGATTTTGATCCAATCACCAGCAACAACAAAAGCAATCCCAACTAATGGTAGTAGCCCTCGATCGACTAGCTGGCTAGTAGCATAAAGCCACCATCTATTGCCTTCTAATACCAAGTTTTCAGGTGGGAACCAGAGCATGAAAACTAGATCGATCAGGGAAGATAGAATCAATACTGCACCTGCGGTTTTGAGCGCGAGGGGGGTCAGAAAACTACTAACGGTAGGTTGCATAGTCTAAATTTATGGAGATGTTAAGATATTCACCCTGACTTTGTGAGTGATGTGTAAATTCGTAGCGGAGGATCTAGAAATCTAGATTATCTTGTTTTGAGTAAGTTCCCACAAATTAGGCTTTAGACTTTAGGGATTAGGCTTTAAGGAACTCAGATCCCAGAACAGACCATATCTAAAAATTATAGATTTGGGCAATTAAGCCCACAAAGTTTGCAGATAGACCGATGAGGGCATTTTCCTAAAGTCTAAAGCCCAAAGCCTAATCCCTAATGCTTGCTAAAATCTAAATATTCAGTTTATCTGCGAGATCGATTTTTATGACACGGGAAGTTCTGGTTTATTCGGATAAACAGGCATTGGTGGAGGCTGCGTTCGCGTCGATCTTGGATCGAATCCGATCGGCAATCGCTCAAAGACAGACTTGTTCGATCGCCCTCTCAGGTGGTTCGACTCCGCAACCATTGTACGCAGCTCTTGCCCATGTTGACTTACCTTGGCATCAAATCCAGATCTTTTGGGGTGACGAACGGTATGTTCCGGCTAGTCATCCCGATAGTAATTATGGAATGACTAAAAGAGTCTGGCTCGATTTAGTGCCGATTCCGGCTGAAAATGTTCATCCCATGCCCACAAATTTAGCTTCGCCACAACTGGCCGCAGATGAATACGATCGGCAGATTCGTGCTAATTTTGGGCTAGAAGCTGGGTCGATTCCAGTTTTTGATATTGTACTGCTGGGGATGGGTGATGATGGGCACACAGCCTCTTTATTCCCTCATACGGCGGCTCTATCAGTACTCGATCGACTCGTAACTGTTGGTGAAAAAGATGGGCAACCGCGTCTCACTGTTACCTTTCCCCTAATCAATCAAGCTCGCAGTGTCATCTTCCTGGTTTCAGGTGCTAGCAAACAGACTGCACTAGCCGCAGTTTTCGCACTAACAGGCGATGAAACTATCTATCCATCGCGATCGATTCGACCCCAAGATGAATTATTGTGGCTTCTAGATGCCGCCGCCGCAGATGGATTAGTAACCTAGCCCTAGCCTTGCGTACTACTCATTACTTATTACTTACTACTTATTACTTAGCTCCTAACCCCCAACTCTGGTAAAATTGGGGCGGGTTAAGTATCTAAACTTAAAATCTAACTTTTTATGATAGTCTGTCCAAACTGTAAGCACGAAAACCCTGAAGGAGCAACTAACTGCGAAGCTTGTTATACAGCCTTGCCAGCTACCAAGGCTTGCCCAGCGTGTGGGGCCTCGATTCAACTCGACGCTACGTTTTGCGGACAGTGCGGTCATAGCCTGAAACCCGCACACAATAAATCATCGCCAATTTTGCTGCCGCCACCTGCCGAGCCACTAGTCAATTTTGAAGCAGAAGCGGCTACTATCGGTTTGCCACCAACAGTTTTGACGAGTCCAGAGCTAGAAATTCCGATTTCAAGTCAAGCAGTTGTGGCTCCAAACTCAGGCACCATAACACCTATAGCATTAACTCCAGATTCAGATTCAACCGATCCACCCGAGGAATTGTCACTATCCCTACCAGTGGAGCAAGTGGAGCATATTGTCCCAGTGCAACCAGTCGAAACGGTGGAAACTGTCATCGCACCTGTCAATACACCACCACAAACATCACCCTATCAACTACTTCACTTACAAACAACTACGACTATCGCAATTCCACCGCAGTTACAAGTAGTGAATATCGGTAAACCTAATGACCAAGTAGCTCCCGATATTGATGTATCGGCATTACCCTGTGCGGAAGTCGTATCCCGAATCCATGCAAATATTCGGGTAGAAGGGGAAAACTACTATATTGAGGATGTTGGCAGTGCTAATGGTACATACATCAACCATAATGTTCTAGCAAAGGGCAATCGTCATTTACTCCGTCCTGGCGATCGCATCGGCCTAGGCAAAGGCGATCTAGTGACTTTTCTATTTTCTGCCGTGTAAGCTCAGTCCCGTCTAAAAAAACGGGACTAGTCGATCTCCAACTCATTTCGTACAAAAATGCCCTATTGTTTTTCCCTCACTCTTTAAAGACAGTATTCCCCAATCGGCACTTTAATCCGCTGATGATATCATACTGATAATCTGTCATGCCATCTTTGCCAACCACGATGCTTTGAGAGTCTCCACTAACGAGTATTATCGGCGATCGAATGAAGCCCGTTCGATTTGATTAATTCAATTCTCATTACCACAATCGAGTATTATCCACGAGGATTAAGTTAAGTCTGCTCAATTTGATTGATTCAATTCTCACCAGCCAGTATCGAATATGTCCGCGATCGTCTTAAGTCTGATCAATTCAGTTCCAGTGCAAAATTGGACATTCCTTTCTGAAAATATTATCCGTATTGGGCGGGCGACAGATAACCATGTGGTTTTATTTAGTGCTGTTGTCTCTCGACATCATGCTGAATTGCGATGGAGTGAAATTAGTGGTTGGGAGATATTTAATCTCAGTGCGAATGGAACTTACGTAGATGGTGAAGCCATCAAGACAGTAGCGGTGGCAGATGGGATGATTATTCGACTAGCAACATCAGGGCCAAAAATTCAGATTAAGTCAGATGTGGAAAGTGAAAAATTGAAATGTTGAAAGCGAAAAGTGCTGATGGTCGGGGGACCCGACCAGACAAGTAGAGCACCTTTTCAAGACAGTTGAAAGTTGGGTAAATAGTAGTTCTTTATCTAGTTTCTGAGTTGGACTGGCATGACTAGATAAGTCATTTTGATACCACCTAGAGGGGTGAGGATGACGGGTTCGAGGGGGCCATTGAGACTGATGGTGATTTCTTGGGTGGGGAGAGTTTTTAGACCATCCATTAGGTATTTAATATTAAAAGCAATATCTAAACTTTCACCAGAAATCTGTGCGGACAGAGATTCTTTTCCGTTACCACGATCTTGACTTTCGACGGAAATGTCGATCGATGAATTGGTACTATCGATACTAAATTTAACTAAATTAGTTTGATCTGCAAGGACGGCAATTCGTTCTAGAGCCGCGAGTAATTGCTTGCGATCGAGTGTAATTTGGCGTTGAAATTGTCTGGGAATCAATAAGTGATAATCGGGATATTTCCCTTCTAATGTTCGAGTTGTTAACTTGCGATCGCCCCAACCAAATACTACCTGGCCTTGCTCCAATTGCAATCCTAATCTGTCCCCTTCTTGGCCAGAGCCTAACATTTTCTCTAGTTCCCGTAAAGCTTTAGCGGGCACCGTAACTTCAAACGATCCCTTTGATGCTGATGTTGAAGAAATTTCGGTTGTTTCCGACTCATTTGGGTATACTTCGACGATTCCCAAGCGATGCCCGTCAGTGGCCGCAAATTCCAGTCTCTCTGGCTCGACCTTGAGATAGACTCCAGTTAGTACTTGCTTGCTTTCGTCCTGGCTACAGGCGATCAGAGACCCCTTTAAGCCGTCAATAAATGCAGCGGCCGAGAGTTGATTGGTTTCGCCTCGTTTGATCGATGGTAGTTCGGGAAATTCTTCTGCACTCATCCCCCGTACTTGATAACGCCCGGAAGCCGATGTAATCGTTATGAGATTTTCGCCCGCTTCATCGTCGAGGGTAATTTCCCCGCTAGGTAATTTAGCAACAATATCATTTAGCAATTTAGCAGGTAGTGTCAATACACCTTCTTCCTCTACCTGAGCCATAAAATTAGTTTGAATTCCTAGGCTCAGATCGAATCCAGTCAGGCGAATTAGACCACCTTGAGGTGCGCTTGTGGCTTCGATCTTGATATTAGCTAGTACTGGATGGGTAGGACGAGTGGAAACAGCGCGACTAACTAAGGCTAGGTTGATGTTGAGATCGTGCTGTGTGCAGACAAATTTCATGGAGGGCGAGGGGGGAGGGTGGAGCGGGGAGCGGGAAGAACTTTCATCCCTGAAGCCTAAAACCTAAAACCTAAAACCTAATTATTTACGGACTGCGAGAATGAAGAAATCTTGACGATCTGCGATTTGTTCGATCGTGTATCCTGCCATTCTAAGACTGTCGGGGACTTGTTCGATCGGTTCGCCAGCATCTAACCATACTTCTAACAACTCGCCAGCTTCCATCTGTTCGAGCTTCATCTTCGTCCGCACAAAATTGATTGGACAGGGGGTTCCACGGAGGTCTAGTTGAGTCATCGATCTAGGTTTTAGGTTTTAGCGGTTAGGTTTTAGCGGTTAGGGATTAGCGATTAAAACGGTTGCGTTCCTCATATTCGCGAAAACCTAACACCCAACAGCTAATACCTACTTAAAGACATTCCCAAAAATACTCCCAATCCCTCCCTTCCCGACTTTATCGCCACGAATTTTGGCGAGTTTTTCGAGGAGATCGCGTTCTTCGGAGCTGACTTTAGCCGGAATGTCAATTTGGAGTGTAAGCAAATGATCGCCACGACTGATCTCGTTACCCAGGCGGGGTACACCTTTTTGTTCTAATTTGAGCACTGTATTCGGCTGAATACCTGCGGGAATATTCAACTCAGTTGGGCCATCGACAGTATTAATTTGGATATGGCTGCCCAAAATTGCCTGGAGATAACTAATCTTCACTTGAGAGAGAATATTAATCCCCTCACGGCGGAATTCGGCATCTTCCTCTACGTGCAAATATACATATAGATCACCTGGTGGACCACTACGGAGACCAGCATCACCTTCTTTGCCAATTCGCAGTTTGGTGCCATTATCGACCCCTTTGGGAATCTGGATTTTGAGTTTCTTGGTTTCCTGCTTGCGTCCAGCTCCATTACAAGCTTCACATTTATCTTCAATTACCTGTCCTTCACCATTACAGGTGGGACAGACAGATACTTGGGTAAAGTTACCAAAGGGAGTACGAGTATTCCGGCGCACCTGTCCGGCACCGCCACAGGTACCACAAGTTTGGGGTTGAGAGCCTGGTTTCGCCCCTGTACCTTTACAGGGAACGCAAGACTCTAAGTGCGGGATGCGAATTTCTTTTTCGCCACCAAAGATTGCTTCATGAAAATCTAGTTTGAGATCGAGGCGCAGATCCTCGCCTCTGGCTGGGCCGTTGCGACGACGGGTTTGTTGTTGCTGTCCACCTGCGCTACCACCAAAGTTATTAAAGAAGGCATCGAAAATATCGGCAAAGCCCCCCATATCCCCCATGTCACCATATCCAGGTGCAGAGCCACCGCCTGATGATACTCCTGCTTCTCCAAACCTGTCGTAACGAGCGCGGAGTTCGGGTTCGGAGAGGACTTCGTTGGCACGATTGATTTCTTTGAATGTGTCTTCTGCTCCAGGCTCTTTGTTGACATCTGGATGATATTTTCGCGCCAGTCGGCGATAGGCGCGTTTAATTTCTTCCTGGTCGGCATCTCTGGATGTGCCAAGGATTTCGTAATAGTCGCGTGCCATAGAGAAGTTCTATCTTACAAGGAGTGTTTGGAAGCAGGATTCGGGGGTGTGATGGGAGTAAATAGTTTACTTATTGTAAAGGAATCAGGTCTTGTCGATGGAGTATTAACCGTAATTCCCCATTTTCTATTTACTAATCATTCCTAAAGCCTAAAGCCTGAGACCTAAAGCCTATTCCACTGCCTCATAATCAGTAGTAGCTGTTTCGTCATCATAATCTAATGTGAGAGTGCTAGATACCTTCTTTGGTGGTGGTGGTGGCGGTGGGGGTGGCGCGGCAGCCCGACTGAGCGGAGCGTGTCTAGTCGCACCATTATTAGATTTGGGCGGACTAGTTGAATTGGAATTGTTGGAGGGGATAGTGCCTTGTTGGTAAACAGCCGCACCCATTGCAAAGATCTGCTGTTGGAGCTTATCGATCGATTGTTGAACGTTCTCCAGGTTAGCTGAGGGTTCTAGCAACAACATTTGGAGTTCTTTGGCAGTGGTTTCAGCTTGCTCGCGGAGATTGTCATTGATGAGATGACCGTTGTCTTTGAGGGCGATGTCATAGGTGTGGAACAAGGCATCGGCTTGATTTTTGAGTTCCACCAATTGAAGTCTGCGCCAGTCATCTTGAGCGTAGGTTTCGGCTTCTTTGCGCATCCGCTCGATGTCAACTTTATTGAGTCCTCCGGTATTGGTGATCGCCACAGTTTGCTCGCGTCCGGTGCCGCGATCGTGGGCTGAGACCTTGAGAATTCCATTTACGTCAATATCGAAGGAGACTTCGATTTTGGGCACACCACGGGGCGCAGGAGGGATGCCTGTGAGTAAAAATCTACCTAGACTCTTGTTGTCTTTTGCCATCGCCCGTTCGCCCTGAAGGACGTGGATTTCGACAGATGTTTGTCCATCGGTGGCGGTGGAAAATTCTTGACCTTTGCTGGTGGGAATGGTCGTGTTCCGTTCGATAATCTTGGTAAAGACTTCACCAAGGGTTTCAATGCCAAGGGAAAGAGGTGTGACATCAAGCAATAGGACATCTTTGACATCCCCACCCACGACTCCAGCTTGAACGGCTGCACCCATTGCGACAGCTTCATCGGGATTGACAGATCGATCGAGTTCTTTACCGCCAAAAAAGTTTTGAATGGCGCGTTGAACTGCGGGAATTCGGGTGGAACCGCCGACTAATAAGATGCGATCGATATCTTTAGTTTGCAGATCTGAATCTTTGAGGGCGCGTTGCAATGGTTCGAGTGTAGAAGCAATTAAGGGTGCCACCATTTCCTCAAATTTAGTCCGCGTCAGCTCTATCTCCAAATGTTTGGGGCCTTGAGCATCAGCAGCGATAAAGGGCAGGTTAATCGAAGTATTCATCATGGTTGAAAGTTCGACCTTGGCTTTTTCGGCAGCTTCTCGCAACCGTTGTAGAGCCATCTTGTCCTTCAACAGATCGATATTTTCGGTAGTGCGAAAATGTTTGATCATCCAGCGGACGATTTCATTATCAAAATCGTCACCACCCAAATGGTTGTTACCAGAGGTTGATTTCACCTCATAGATCCCGTTACCCAGTTGCAGCACAGAGACATCAAATGTCCCCCCACCCAAGTCAACCACCAGAATTTTTTGTTCGGTGTCTGCTTTGTCCAATCCATAGGCAAGAGCCGCAGCAGTAGGTTCGTTGATGATCCGCAATACTTCTAGCCCCGCAATTGTCCCCGCATCCTTAGTTGCTTGGCGTTGAGCATCGGTAAAATAGGCCGGAACCGTGATTACTACTTGCTCAATGGGTTGCCCCAAAAAGTTTTGGGCATCTTTCTTCAGCTTTTGGAGGATCATCGCAGACACCTCTTGCGGGGTGTATGTCCGTCCGCGAATTTGAACGTCAACAGTATTGTCGCGCCCTTTCATACAATTGTAAGGGACGCGATTGCGTTCTGTTTCTGTATCCTCCCACCGACGACCGATAAAGCGTTTGATACTATACACGGTATTCTCCGCATTAGTTACGCCTTGTCGTTTTGCCAGTTGTCCGACTAATTGTTCGCCACCCTTAGCAAATCCAACGATACTGGGGGTGGTACGACCACCTTCAGCATTGGAAATGACCACAGGGATACCGCCTTCGAGGACGGAGACGCAGCTATTAGTAGTACCGAGGTCGATGCCGATGACTTTTGCCATAAAATTGAGGCAATATTTAAAGAGGTATGCAAAAAGGGATGTCTAGAATTTAGCTAGAAAGTAGTGACGATCTTACGCAAGCTGCGTTCAATTATCGACGATCGCGTCTTCGGCGGATAACTGCTCTGGTGGAGCAGCTACCTTGACCAAGGAGTGACGTAAAATCCGCTCGCCGAGGAAGTAGCCACGTTGCAGTTCTTCCATGACCGTGCCTTCTGGATGTTCTTCTGTCGGTTGACGCATGATTGCTTCATGAAGATTGGGATCGAATTGTTGTCCTTCGGGACGCATGGGAGACACGCCAATCCGCTTGAGACTTTCAACTAATTGTTTGTACACGCCTTGATAGCTTTTATGAATGCCCATTTCTCCATCATTTTGAGGTTTGATTTGGGTTCTAGCGCGCTCAAAGTTATCAACAACACTCAAGAGTTCCATGATGGTGGCGCATTTAGTCCGCAGTTCGATATCCTC
Organism: Chamaesiphon sp. VAR_48_metabat_135_sub; assembly: GCF_031418915.1. Taxonomy (NCBI): domain Bacteria; kingdom Bacillati; phylum Cyanobacteriota; class Cyanophyceae; order Gomontiellales; family Chamaesiphonaceae; genus Chamaesiphon; species Chamaesiphon sp. VAR_48_metabat_135_sub. The sequence goes on from NZ_JANOJV010000144.1 coordinate 57,674, forward strand.
TTTTTCTTTACTGTTTCGCTTGCGGAAATTATCAAAATCGGCAGCAATTCTGAGATACTGGCTTTGAAAGGCATCCCGTTGATTGGAGATCTCAGCCAACTTAATCGTCAGTGATTGAATTTCCGATTCAGAAGTCGCAGCAGGTTCGGATTCCACATCGAGTGATGGCACCTCTCCTGGGGTATTAGCTTCCAATCCCGCATTTGTTGCAACTGCTTCAACTACCAAGTCTGGAGTAGCACTGGGTGCTGAATCAGTTGGGGGTGATGTCACCGTTTCCTCTGGTTTGGGTGGAGATTCGAGATTGTCTAATGGTAGTTGTGATGAGAGTGTCTCATCATTTGGGCTACTTTGCTGTTGTGGGGTTTCGCTCATCGTTCATTTATTCTCTGTTAACAGACTGCTAGGCGATTTCGATGGTAGATGCTCCAGAGGAGACGCTACGCAAACGAGTGTGTGCAAGCCAATGGTCGATCGTTAAATATAGACCTATCGGAGAGGCTAATTCAGTGAATCTGCTTTTTGAGTATAAATCTGATTTGGGTCGATCGTGCACTTTTTCAAGATTCGTTGGCATAAGCCTGCTGCTTTAGCACAGCGTCTATATAAAGAGTATCGTTGACACTATCGAGATTTATAGTCGGAAATCCGACCATCTTTTTGTTAACCTAAGTTTAATGCTCCGATCTCATTGTGCCCAAATTATCGCCAGAGTATCACTCTTTGTTCGCAAAGCCGCTCTAATTAGGATCGACTTATTGACTCAACAGCACTCTCCATCCCAATCTTTGCCATTAGGGCAGCAATCCCAATCACTGCGGATTGCCAAAGGAGAAAGGACAAGTAGGCTTAACCCCAGGACTGCACTTTTCGCTTTCAACTTTCTGTCTTGATGCGCTGAACCGTCGGGGAACAAAGACGTGCGCGCATCGCAACTTTCAACTTACCTAGCTTCCCAGCTTAAATGCTTCAACAAATAAACCATAAATTAGTCCTAATTTCAGACTATTTAAGATCGCAATCCAAATCGGACGTTGACCAAAAATCGAGTTTTGATCGTCCAATTTACGCCGACCTAATCCACTTCCATAGGTGAGCCAACCGATCGATTCGGTCATCCCTAACAAAATGATACTGATAAAAATATCTAAATCGGCTTTTTGTCCAGTCGATGTCGAGATCGCGGAAGCCATAAAATTGCCAACCAACAAACTAATAATAATAATTGATAGTCGTCGCCAAGGATTTTCAACCCATTGAATAAATTGTCGATTTAAACGATCTATCAGTGTGTTGAGACGGGTATTTTGCATAATTATTCCTTCCGAATGCGATTATTTTCTTGCCAAATATTCCCGACTCCTTTGATTATCCCCCGACCGATTAAACCAATGCCTCGTCCGATAATTTCCGTCAGTAAATAAACAAGGCTACTACCCAGAAATGTAGTTGCTGACTTTAATCGTGGTGAAAGAGCATCTCTGGTCTCAAGTGCTAAGGTTACTATTAAGGGAATCCCATTTAGTTGAGCTAATTCCAGGGGACGATGAGCATAGATCGTCATTCGATCGATTCCATAACTTGCAAAAATAAACAAGTGATATTGACTCTCAAAAATGGCTTGAGGTTCGCTAATATATCGATCGATCCGATATCTCCAAGAGAGGTTGTTCCGAAATCGTTCTATCTCTCGACTGGAAAGTAGTCGCCGATCGTAAAAACCCGCTTTTATTGATTCCATATTGCCAAAATTGTTGAGCAAAGGTTGCATCACCGCATTAGCCATTTGAATCGTGAGATTTTCGAGCAGGGTGCAAGCGCGCTCTTCGGCGGCGTTACTGTCAAATGCACAGAGCATATTATCGATCGTTATTGGTGCTTTAAATAGTAAGTAACTTAATAACTCGATCGGTTGAGGAATTTTAGCGAGAATTTCGATCCGAACGATCGCAGCATCTTGAAGTAATGTTGGGACAATTTCAATCTGGTCATGCTCGATCGACAAGGTTTGATATCTTCCGAAAAAATCGATCGTTACCGATCTCCATAAGTCTGGTAATATAGTAGCTTGTTTTGCTGATAATTGTCCGATGGTGACTTGAGAAAATCGTAATTCATCTACCAATCCTTCAAACTGCTGCAAGATTAAATAAAACAATTCTCGCTTCTTTTCCTGGCGCAGGATATCAATTTCTAGGGTGGTGGTAGTGAGATTTTCTAGTCTAGACTGTAATTTTGAGGCAATGCGTTCAAACAGCATATCTGTTAAGCTATTAAAACTGCTAGATTCAGTTAGAGCTGATGATGTTGCTGGTAAAGTTGAGGAGATCGAGCGATCCGCTACCCTGTCAGTCGAGACAACTGGAATTGTCGGCGAAAATAGCCGATCGACTAGCCACCGAGCGGTGTTTAATTCGCGTTTTCGTCCTGTTAAAATTAATCGATCTAATTTTGAAAGTCGATCTCGATCGAGATTAGTATTTAGTTGTGTTAATGTACTTTCAATTTGCTGGAGACTAGCAAATCGCCATCGATCTTGCCATGAACTACTCGATCGAGTTTTTGCGTCGATTGTTACCTGTTGTAAAATTGCTAGTGCCCAACTAGTTTGCCCTGCAGCGACTTGCTTAATCCCTGTAACTAAATCTAAAATGGAATTACCGCGAACGCAACAACCCTCAATTCCTAATTGAAATGCAGTTGTTAAATCTCGATTTTGAGGAACAGCGAGTAACAGAATCGGTAGATGGGGATATTCAGCTTTAACTTGTTGACAAAATTCCAGATTCGATCCGTCTTCATGACGATCGTTTAGTGGTAGTCCTAACAAAATTAAATCGACCTCGATCTTTTTTGCCACTGGAGCTGTGAGGATTTGCCAAGCACTGGATAGAGTTTCCGCTTCAGCCGATACTTGTAAATCTGGAAACCGATTCAGACAAGTAACTAGCCCCGAAAGGATGACGGGATCTGATTCGATCGCTAAAATGCGAATAGATCGATCTACGAGAGGAGATTCTGCCATTGGCACTCGAAGCAATTACTAAGATCTATCATACTGGTGTAAGTTGCGAGCTTTTGGTATTGCCCATCAAATAAAGTAACGCCATCCGAATTGCTACCCCATTTGTCACCTGTTCGGAAATCAAACTCAAAGCGGGATCGTCCATCAAATCTGAAGTAATTTCTACCCCGCGATTAGTCGGTCCAGGATGAAGAATTTTAACATCTGGATGACATAATTTTAACCGTTCGCGCGTAATCCCATAATGTTGATGATATTCGCGCAAACTCGGTAACAAATGTTCGGTCATCCGTTCTTGTTGGAGCCGTAATGTCATCACAAAATCAGCATCTTTTAAAGCAGGTTCGACTTGCCAATGAACGAATAAATTCGACTTGTCGATGCCATCTCGCGGCTCCTGACAATAGTCAGCAAATTCAGCAGGGAGTAATGTCGGTGGTGCGGCGAGATGGACTTGGGCACCGCTAGCGGTGAGACTCCAGATATTCGATCGAGCCACGCGGGAATGTAAAATATCCCCAACGATCGCGATTTTTTTATCTTTAAGTAATGATAACCGAGGATTTAGCGGGTCGATCGTCGCACAGATAGTGAGTAAATCTAATAATGCCTGGGAAGGATGTTCGTGTTGTCCGTCACCAGCATTTAAAATCCCTACTTTCATCCCCATGTCATCCATTGCGGCGGCGATTGCTTGCGGAACTCCAGCTTGCTTGTGACGGATTACCATCAAATCCGCACCCATTGCTAAATAGGTTTTGGCTGTATCGAGAATGGTTTCACCCTTGGTGAGCGAAGAAGTCGCCGCTGCAAAATTGAGCGTGTCAGCAGAGAGACGTTTGGCGGCTAATTCAAAACTACTGCGAGTCCGAGTGGAGGATTCAAAGAAAAGATTAGCAACTACTCGTCCTTGTAAGGTAGGTACCTTTTTCACTGGGCGAGATAAGACTTCCTTGAAGCTAGCTGCCGTCTGCAGGACGGTATCATACTCCACTGGGGTAAAATCTGCCAAGGATAAGATATGTCGTCGCGTCCAAGTCATTTTAGGGGGAAGGGTAAAGGGACGTAATCTTAGGCTTTTTTCCTTTTCCCGATCGATCGATATCAATCGGACAAATTCATCGGACTCATGTCATCTTAACAGGGGCGCAGTCGATATAGTTATGCTAAATCCCTATCTTCGTTTCTCCAGGCGGAGAGTCTAGTAACGAAGATAGGGATAAGCATGATATTTTTAGCGATTCTAGCTAGAGAATACTATGAGACTGAAATTATCGAACATTTTCAGTTTCGACAACTTTATCGATCAGTCCATATGCTGCTGCTTCCGCTGCTGACATAAAGTTATCTCGATCGGTATCTTTTTCGATCTGTTCTAGCGTTTGCCCAGAACGCTCTGCCATCAATTGATTGAGCAAAGTCCGAGTTTCGAGAATATGCTTGGCTTCGATTTGAATATCCGATGCCTGCATCCGTCCAGTGCCCCCTAAAGGTTGATGGATCATAATCCGCGCATGGGGCAGTGCCAGCCGCTTCCCAGGGCTGCCAGCAGCCAGGAGAAAGGCACCCATCGAAGCCGCTAAACCAACGCAGATGGTGACTACTTCTGACTTGATGTGTTGCATCGTGTCATAAATGGCCATTCCCGCCGTGATTTCACCACCAGGGGAGTTGATATACAGATATATCGGTTTGCTGGAATCTTCGGAGTCTAAATACAGCATGTATGCAACGATCGCATTAGCCATACCAGCATCGACTTCCTCAAACATGAAGATAATCCGCTCGCGGAATAATCGATCGTAGATATTAATCCACTGTTCGTTAGAACTACCAGGGAGACGATAGGGAACGCTAGGAACGCCGATTGACATATGATTTAGGGGATAGGGGATAGGGGATAGGGGATAGAGGGTAGAGGATAGGGGGTAGGATAGTGGTTAGATGTTGGAAAGTCTTTTCCCTATTCCCTATTCCCTATCCCCTATCCCCTATTAAAGTTCTTTCGGGCTTTCTAGCACTCGATCGATCAGTCCATATTCTTTGGCTTCATGAGCCGTCATATAGAACATTCGCTCGCTGTCTTGCTCGATTTTTTCGACAGATTGCCCTGTCGTTTTGGAGAATACATCGATGATGTCGGTTTTTTTTGCCAGAACTTGAGCGGCATTGATGATAATGTCAGAGGCTTGTCCTCTGACACCCGCACGAGCGGGCATTAACCCGATGTTGGCATGGGGTAAACTCGCTCGTTTACCTGGACTACCCGCCGACAGCAGCAGAGTGGCAATTCCCATTGCTTGCCCCAGACAGATGGTGTATACCTCAGACTTAATGTGTTTGATGGTGTCGTAGATTGCCAATCCAGCCATCACAGACATCATCCCCACATCCGATTTTGCCATTCCTGCGGCGACAGGATCGCCGAGGGAGTTGATATATAGATAAATCGGTTTGGTATTATCGACTGACTCTAGGTACAGCAAGGATGACACCATACTATTTGCCAGTCCATCGGTAATCGGCGCATCGAGGAAGATAATTCGATCCTGGCTCATCCGCGTGTAGACATTAATCCACTGCCAATAAGAACTCCCAGGAAGGTTATAGGGTACTTTTAAAATCCGATCGATAGACATAAGAAGGGGGGAGGGGGGAGCGGGGAGCGGGGAGATAAATAGAAAGAGTAGTAGCCGTAGGGTGGGCATTGCCCACCATCTAGGTTTCAGGTTTACTACTTACTTTTTCATATTCACCTATCCGCTGATTTCGTACCTTTAAACTAAGGCAGGAATAGCTGTAGGCAAGTCTTTCGCACTATTAAGAACGATATCGATGATGCCATATTCTTTGGCTTCTGGGGGAGTCATGTAGAGCATTCGATCGGTATCTTTGGCGATTTTCTCCGCCGACTGTCCAGTACTGTGAGAGAAGATATCCAAGATCGCTGCTTTATTATCTAGGACTTCCTTCGCCCGAATCTGGATGTCGCTGGCTTGCCCCTGTGCGCCACTGCGAGGCTGGTTGAGGACGATCGTGGCATGGGGGAGACTCGCCCGACAACCTTTCGTCCCTGCGGCTAAAATCATTGCGGCTGTGCCCATTGCCTGTCCGATACAGATGGTATGGACGGGAGGCTTAATGTAGCCGAGGGTATCGCAAATCGCAAAGGCTTCAGTTTCAAACCCGATCGAATCGCCTGTGTACCAAGATGTCCCCGTGGAGTTGATATAGAAGTAAATCGGTTTTTCGGGATTGTCAAACTGCAAGTATAACAACTGGGCGATCAGCAATTTGGTAGGATCGTAGCCCATTTGCCGTTTGTAGTCATCCGATGATACCAAAGGGCCGCCCATGTAGACAATCCGCTCTTTCACTAGCAATGAGGGTAAATCTGGTGGCGGTGTCCGGTAGTAGCTATCGCCGCCGTAATATTGGGACTGAACCATGTCGTTATTCCACTAGCATCACTTTATATGGATCTATGGTAACTTGTTGGTGACTGGTGGCGGTTGGGTTGATAACCGATATCTAAAAATTTAGTTCTTTTTTTTAATCCAGCTAAATATCTGTTCTACAGTGATTTGAATTGCAGCGGCAAATTCTGGTACTGGCAGAATAGTGCTAGGTTCATCGATAATTTGAAAGGTTCGATCGGGCATACATACGAAGATGGATCGATCGTTAGGATCTATCAACCAGACCATTTGAGTGCCATGAGCCAGACAATGATTAATATTCTTCAGGACTCTAGTAGTGCTTTGTTCGGGTGAAAGTATTTCTATTGTCCAGTCAGGCGGAATACTAACAGCATTGACAATTTCCCCATTATCATCGTAGGAAATATTAGCCTCTTCAAAAACAACTACATCAGGAACAACTGCTCGTCCACAAAACCTCCACCGGAGTTCGGTAAAGGCTTTATAAATATCTTTTTCACTCCAAGCATGATTAAACTCAAACAACACACGACCCTGAATGACACTATGTTGAGTCTGAGGCATAGGTTTCTGAATAATTTCACCGTCGATATATTCACTAGCAGGCTTCGTATCTGGCAGAGCCAAGAACTCTTCTAGGGTGATTTGTCTAATTGGGGTCTGAACCATTTGCGACATGCTCCAAAAGTCTTACTTATATTATGCCTCAAGGCTCGATGATAGCAGCGTCTGGAGTTCCGCCGCGACTTGCCACGGATTGCGACTTTTGAATGGGGCGGCAATTATAGCTTCATAAGGATTGCGTCCAGTTTTCTGGACAGCCGCAATCGCCGCTTTACTAGAGAATCCGCGCCCAGCTACGAGCCATGCGGCTAAGATATGTCCTGTGCGCCCAATTCCACCAGAGCAATGAACGACTACTTTCTGATTTTGTCGATCTGCAATTGCCAAAAAAGGTAAAATCCGATCGACAAGCATTTCAGGAGTAGCTAAACTAAAATCTTCAATTGGTGCCCAACAAACACGTTCGATTCCAAAAGCTTGTTGATAATTACCAAGCAAATCAGCATAGCGATTTAGCTGCTTTTCACTCAATAAACAGCAGACATGCTGAATATCTCGACCGCGCATAAATTCGATCCATTCACAGACTCGATCGTGACTATATCCAGGTCGAGTAGATCCAAATACAATCAGTTCATTGTCTGAAGCTGCCGCAAATTTGTACATTTGTAGGGTGCGTTAGGCTTAATACCATATTTTAGATTATGTCAGAATCGCTTCAAGCTATACTTACAGCCGTTGCTGCTGGAGAAATTACACCCGATCGAGCATTGCTCAAATTACAATCACAAGGATACGAATCGATCGACGAATTTGCCAAGATCGATCGATCTCGTCAACAGCGCACTGGTTTTCCTGAAGTGATTTGGGGCTTGGGTAAAACACCCGCCCAAATCGCGAGCATCATCCAAGTCATGCGCCAACAACAGTCGGTAGTGATGGCGACAAGGATTACCCCCGCCGTCTATGCTGAACTCCACCAACAGATCCCCGATCTTGTCTATTACCAAATGGCGCAAATTTGCGCTCTCACACCACTGCAACCCACGCCGATACATTTGGGCAGAATTACCATTCTCACCGCAGGTACGGCCGATTTACCCGTGGCAGAGGAGGCGGCTTGTACAGCTACTCTCTGTGGTTTTGAAGTCGAGAAGTTATGGGATGTCGGCGTAGCTGGCATTCATCGGCTATTGAGCAATCACCATGTTATCGACAATGCGGATGTCTTAATTGTTGTTGCAGGCATGGAAGGAGCTTTAGCAAGTGTCGTCGCTGGTTTAGCCGATTGTCCGGTCATTGCCGTGCCCACGAGTATCGGTTATGGAGCTAGTTTTGGTGGCATTGCTCCATTATTGACGATGCTCAATTCCTGTGCCGCTGGAGTCGGAGTCGTCAATATCGACAACGGTTTCGGCGCAGCCATTTTAGCCTGTCAAATCCTCCGCACAGCTACCAAAATCACAACTCGTTCAAATTCTTAATTCTTCACATGACGGAACGAAGGGATGATTTTCGGCGTTACTGGATCAGGATGCAAAGCATCCTGATCCGATTCGGTACTTCCGCGAAAAATTAGCATTTCCGAATCCCAAATCCCGATCGACTAATTATCTCAGTATACCCGCCCGAAAGAGTGTCAATTATTGCTAACTAATGGCATTATTCACAAGGTTTTCGCTTATGGTACAATGATTCATATCACACACAAAATTTAACTAACCTTAATACTACGTAGTCAGTAGACTAAACTTGCCGTTGTCTCAATGGCCACAATCTCGAAACATTGACAGTTTCAAATGCTTCAGTATTAGCAACTGGAAACTCCCAGTTGCTGACCTTGTTTACTGCTGCGACTGATGTTCTCGACTTATTTAATCCTATGTTTTCTATCCAAATGATGCCTGCATCAACCCCCAAGTTGGATGATTTATCACTCAAATCAAAGCCCGACTTATCCCAACTGAATCAGATTAGTACAAAGCTAGATTTGGTGATGATTGCACTAGCAGCACTCACTCGCATCGATCGGATGGCAATGAAGCAAATCGCTCAAGATTTGCAATTAGAGACAATTGTCGTTGATTGGCTCGAGGAATGGCCGCTGGATCGAGCTACATCAATTACACAACTCGATGTCGAACAGATTCGATCGATAGTATTGATTGCCAGTCATGTGGCTCAATCGCGTCAGACCCTAGTACGTCAAACTATCAATGATTGGCAACAAATCGTCCAATCAGACCGACTACCACTACAATCGCCATCATTGGCAGATTATATCGGCAATTTTATTACAATATATCAAACTCGCCTTGGTAGGGAAACTAGTCAATCCTTTGAAGCACTCTCAGAAGCTGCCCTGACCTTACTGGTCGAACTATTGTTCTATGGTAGTCCCAACGGACATCAAAGATTGTGGGGAGCTATCCTACAACGGTCTCAAGTCGTTACCCCCAATTCGATTTAAATTAGGGGTAAGTGTTTCGCCAAACGCCAAGCCACTTGTTTGGAGCCTCTTGCATCAGAAGAAATAGAGATCGGAGCCAGGGGTTGTCAGAGCATAGACTAAAATCCCCGTCCGAACGCACATTCTGCAGCTAGAGATCGAAAAATAAACCCCAAATACTTTATTAAATTAATATATTCTCGAAAAACAGATGGAATCTAATAACTTAACAACACGCACATATACAGCACCGACTTGCACTTTAATTGTTGCCAGCAAAGACAAACAACAATCGCGCCTTAATCCACGGCATCAAACTAATCCCGTCGATTTTATCCTGCATCTAGACGATCCAGATCGCAGCGAACTAGTGGATTGCATTACCTTGCAGGGAGAACCCCCTCAATTAGATTGTCTGCAACAGGCAGTTAGCAAATATATTGCCGAACTAGTCGCCAAATTCCCCCTGCCAACCGCACCAAATAACTCTACATTATCAGAACCAGCACAACCCCAGGCAGCAGAACTGGATGATGCGTCGATCAGCAACCAGCTCTATCCTAATCGCGAGATTCCATCAACTCGATCGGGACTAATGAAAAATTTACCCGGATTGCGAAATAGTGTGCCGCAATCGATCCCAGGCAGCAACACAACGCCGCAACCCAATCCTGGTGCAAAGCCCAGTATCTCGGCGTTTTTCCTGGGTCGCTGGAATAAGCATAAAGACACCGATCGAGAAGTTGGGCAGCAGAATTTAACGGTTAGCACAACTGTGCCCAACCTACTGGCAACGCCCGCAGCAGTAAGCGATCGCTCGCCCACAACACCATATCTGACTGGTAGCGAGAGATCCCTCGATCACCACCTCCATTTAGGCAATTTAGCAACGATCGCCTCTGGTGAAGTGCTGACCCTGTCTGCAATCCAACTGTTCGACCTCGCCACGGTATTAGATGAATATGTATCAGGGACTGTAGCTGCCCCCGCGAAAGTTCAACAACACGTTACTCTCAACAAATCGAGCATCCCAGCTAATAGCAATCGCACCGCTCCGGTAGAAGTCACCGCCACCCCCCTCTCACAGTTGCCCAATTTACCCAGAATACCTGCAACATCAACCAACAGCCAAGTTTATTATCAAACTCGTAGTTCCCGATCGTCATCATTTATCTCTGCCATCCCTTGGGCGGTAGCAGCAGCGGTTACGGTGGGCGTGCCATTGTTATTACTCGATCCCAACCCCAATCCTGTCAAAGATATCGCCAGCAAGGTGAAAATACCCGATGGAGCCAAAAAATCTGTAACAGCACTACTGCCAAAAGAGCAGGCATCTAAACCCGATCGAGCCAGTAATACTCCTGCTACTTGGCCTACTTCGCCGATTGCTAGCGTTCCCAGCCCCACTCTCCCTGCACCTTGGCAAGCGCAACCAGTTAAACCGCCAGTTACCCCCCAAACCTCAGACACGGGGGTTCAAACACCTCAGCTTGGGAGCAAAATTGGGATTGCCCCATTACCCGCAGCGATTGTTGGTACTCCCAGCGGAAATCTTCCCACCACAAACATTTCGACAGGTGGAAATGCCAAACCAGGGTTAGTATCTAGCATTTTGCCCCGCAATGGTGCTCAATCTGGAGTCGCACCCAACCCCCTCAACTCCAGTGCCTCGCCATCAGTGCTTCAGGGGATCGACAGTATGACTGGATTACCCACAGATCGAGCCACCTCTACGACGATCCCTAAATCTATTACTGCCGCGCCCACTAGCAAATACCCGCTCCCCTCTACCACCGCGCCACGCGGACAACTCTCGACTGGCGTTGGTGTTTCGCAACAAGAGAAGCTGCGCCGCACAGGAGCAGCAAAAGCGAATCCCAAAGGCAAGTCAACGATCGATGAATCAAATCTGATTCCGAGCAGCTCCCCCATCAATCCTGGCACGATCTCGATCTCCAGACAGCCGATCTTAACACCACCAGCAGATCTACCCGCAATTCCCATGAATGCACCCAGTATTCAAAAAATGCCGTTGAATCCGATCGGGATTGATGGATCGAGTCGGGTAAGAGTTACCAAGCCAAAGGCCAAACCAACCGCAGTAGCGAGCAAACCCAAGCCCAAACCAGTCGTCAGACCAACTGGCATTCAAGCCACCCCACAGCCAGCCTTTGAGCCATTCACTCCAGTCCCAAGAAATCCCAATCTAATTAACCCCGAAGAAATTACGCCAGAGGCAGCCCAGCCTCAAAATCCCCCAGTCATTCCCAACCAACCCTTACAATCTAATAATGGTGCGGGTTTTGGTGCCGATCCTGCCGATAGCCCCTCACTTCAGGAAACCAAACGCTACTTCCAAGGTAAATGGAAAGCGAATCCCACTCAACCCAATTCTTTGCAATATGTAGTCCAAGTTAACGGTAAAAGCGGTACCGTGCGGAGTGTCAGCCCTCAAGGTGAAGCTGCCACTAACTATCTCCAGCAAACTAAATTTATTAAACCTGGACAAAAGCTGATTTCGCCAGCAGCCGCCGGAACTAGCGACCAAAAGATTCGGGTTCTACTCGAACCCGATGGAAATGTCGATACTTTTTCCGAACCATAGGATTAAGTGTAATTAAGATTGACAAGACTAATTAGTCCATTATTATTGTAGAGATCGGGTTGTGTTAAATCGTCATCGTTGGGTACTTAATTTAGTTGTAGCTGTGTCTCTGGTCGCCCTAACTGGGTTCTCGCTGTTTCCACTGGTCAATTTGGTGTTGGATGGTGGTGCAGCAGTAGCCACCGAACCAAATCATCTTTCTACTGCGCAAACTAGTCAAATTCAAGCGCAGGTACAAGGCTATACTCAGGTATTGCAAAAAGAGCCAGAAAACCAAGTTGCGCTCAAGGGTTTATTGAATGCTCGATTGCAATTGGGCGATATCAAAGGAAGTTTGTTACCACTCGAAAAAATCGCCGCACTCAATCCCCAGACTCCCGACTATACCGTGCTGTTGGGGCAAACCAAGCAGTATTTAGGCGATCGAGAGGGTGCAACAGCTAGTTATCGAATTGTCTTAGCCATTCAGCCGCAGAATATTAATGCTCTCCAGGGGCTAGTGAGTTTATTAATCGATGCCAAGCGTCCAGAAGCAGCAATTGGTGCCGTCCAAGCAGCTTTAAGGTCGAATCCAGCAGGGATGGATGCCACACCATTCAAACTGCTGTTGGCGCAAATTTATCTCACCCAACAACGCAATGCTGATGCACTAGCAATCTATGATGCCTCGATCGAGGCGAGTAAAGAGGATTTTCGTCCAGTATTGGCTAAAGCATTGGTATTCAAACAGATGGGTAATCTCACTGGAGCCGCTTCGCTACTAACTGCGGCGGTAGATCTCGCGCCTGCGGAGTATAAGGATCAAATTAAGCAATTGGCTCAAGCGACCCAACCGCCAAAGGTGCAGATTTCACCAAATCTTAATGCGCCCTTTCCGGCTACTGCGCCGATTAAGTCTTCAACGGCACCAACGGTGGTGAAATAGTCAGCAGTTAAGATTAGTTGTAGGCAATTTCAACTTCGCAGGGTAGGGGTAATTCTTGAATTACCCCTACCCTGCGAAGTTCAGTTTAGCCGCGATACCTACAAGATTTCACACCAGTAGGTTTATTGATGAAACTATCAATCTTCCAGACTCGTTCGCCTTTTTTGACAGTGCTAGCAATCACCGTTGGTAATTGTCTAGATTTAGGCATTTGGATACCTTGGATTTCCACTGAGTCGCGCACTTGAATGTTGAGACGAAGCTGCTTTAGATACTGACTCGATCCTAAATAAATGGAATTTTCTTCCCCAGTTGCCGTTTTCACCCGCAACCATGTAGCTAGTTCTTTCTGAACAATCTGCTGATTTTTGCCATGCTCGATCGCCACTACTCGACCTCGAATCGTCGTCATCGTCTGCGGATTGTCGATCGGACGCATGACGATCTCTCTAGACCAACAACCACCTTTAGGTGTCGGAGCTTCAGCTCTCACTACGGTTGGAAATAAACAACCGATTGAGACAACTACCAGCATTGCGACCTTAATTTGTTTCATATTCCCAGCCTTGGATAGTAAATCGATTGGTTCCCAATAACTACAGGCTAGATTGCAACTCCCATCTCTATTAAAACAGATAAATTTGGGAAACTTGTGAAGATGTTAATTTTTAGTAGTTAATTAAAGACCCAGTGTAACAATGTCGAAACAATCGATAAGATAATCGAACCGACAATCGTTGGTGCGATGCCATTAATCTGAAATCCAGGAATATACCACGAGACAAATGCCAAACACAAAGCATTTATACCTAGTGATGATAGTCCCAATGTCAGTAGTGTTAACGGAAAAGTTAGTATTTTCAGAACTGGACGCACGGTACTATTAATCAATCCTAGGGTTAACGCCGCAATCATTGCCGTCACAAAATCGCGAACCCGAAAATCTCCCGGCAAAATTTGGTCGATAATTCGCTGCGTAATTAAGAAGGCGATCGCATTGAGAACCCAGTTAATCAGTAATTTGGGCATAGTAGCTAGTAGCAACACTAATGGGGGTTATCTTAATTTTAATATGCAGTGGTGATGGGGTAGATACCATCGCCGATCTAGGGACAAAATTCGGGAGTTTCCATATCATTAGAGGTTTGCCAAATGATGTATTGTATTGTCTCACTCAGACGGTTGGGAAACAAAGGCGGGAGTGCGCCACTGGTGTAAGATGTGAATAAGCAAAAATCAAAGCTTTGTAGATATCTTCAGGTATCCATACCCCACAAACACCTCAAAATTATGTCCGAACTGTGGAAATATGTATCGCCAGGGATTCCCGATGAATTATTTGAAAGGTTGCCAGGGATTCCGATGAGTCAGCGAGAGATTCGACTACTGCTGATTTCTGCTTTGAGATTGGAAGCAAATTCAATCGTGTGGGATATTGGTGCGGGAACGGGGACAATTCCAGTAGAAATTGGGTTACTATGCCCTCAAGGACAAATTATCGCGATCGAGCGCGATGAGGAAGTGGCAAATCTGATTCAACTTAACTGCGATCGATTTGAAGTCAAGAATGTTCAAATCGTCACTGGTAGCGCACCACAATGTCTCAAACAAATTACAGTACGACCCCAACGAGTATGCATTGAAGGCGGTCGATCTCTCAAATCTATTTTGCAACAAGTTTGGGAATACTTACCAATAACTGGAAGAATTGTTGTGACAGCCGCCAGTCTAGAAGCTCTCTACGAAGTGTCCGAAAGTTTTACTCAGCTCCAAGCGCGGAATGTAGAAGTTGTGCAAGCCGCTGTCAATCGACTTGAAACCAGAGGAAATAGCCGTCGTCTCGCCGCCGTCGATCCGATGTTTATTCTTAGTGCAGAGAAGTTGGAGTAATTAGACGGAGGAAATGGGAAAATTTTGGATTTTGGATTTTGCGGCTCGCGCACGCCTTTGTTCCCCGACGGTTTAGCGGCGTTTTTATTCGGGGGGAACCCCCGAATAAAAAAACGACAAGACAGCGAGACAAGACAGGATTTTGGATTGAAATAGTCTCCTTTCCCCTTTCCCCTTTCCCCTTTCCCCTTTCCTCACACCCCTTTCCCCTTTCCCCTTTCCCCTTTCCTCACACCCCCACACCCCCAAATCCCAACTCCCGAAATGTCATTAACCCGCGTCATTAGTAGCCTCGTAGCAGGTGCTGTAGCTATATGTATGTTATTGCTAGGTGGCTGGTACTTTACGATCGGGATGTGTATTATTGTCTATCTAGGTCAGAGCGAGTACTTTAGACTAGTCCAGGCGAAAGGCATCGAACCAGCCACCAAAATTACGCTCGTCGTCAGTCAAATTCTGCTGCTAGTGGGGGCAACTGGCTCTAATATCGACGATGCACTGTTTCCCGTCGCAGGTACCCTAATTTGCTTTTACCTGCTGTTCCTGCCCAAAATAGCCTCGATCGCGGATATTTCTACTTCCCTGTTCGGACTTTTTTACAGTGGTTATTTACCTAGCTACTGGATTCGGTTGCGAGTAGGATTAGATCCACTGACAGCACATTCATTTCCATTTAGCACTGATTGGGCTGGGTTCCTGACAAATTTCGATCTGAGTATTCTCCCGCGTGCTTTCACGATTACTTTACTCTCATTTCTGTGCATTGCGGCAGCAGATATTGGAGCTTATTTGTTTGGCAAATGGTTGGGGCGCACGCGGTTGTCCGAAATTAGCCCCAATAAAACGGTGGAAGGGGCGATATTTGGAATTTTGGGGAGTGTTTCGGTGAGTTTGACTGGTGCGTGGGCATTACACTGGCATCATTGGTACATCGGTGGTGTAGCCTTAGGGAGTCTGATTGGGATGACTAGTCTGTTGGGCGATTTGACAGAATCTGTGATGAAGCGCGATGCGGGGGTGAAGGATTCGGGTGACTTGATTCCTGGGCATGGTGGTATGCTCGATCGAACCGATAGTTATATCTTCACCGCACCGCTCGTTTACTATTTTGTCACATTAGTTCTACCGCTGATTTAGAGGGTTGAGGGTAGGGAGTAGGGATAATTCGGACGCAAGCGTCCTTTTCTTGTTGGTACCCTCTACCCTCTACCCTCCACCCTCTCACTCCTGATGCCACAGTCTTTCTAGTTGATATTGCCAAGCTGTCATCATCTCTGTGCGGATATCTTCTGTCGCGCCTAAATCGCCTAAAATGCCCTCTGCATAAAACCTGTCGAGTGTTTGCATTGTTTGGGCGAGAGTATCCCCCCGTTGTTTGGCGATATTGACGATCGCTTTAACCTGTTTGGTGGCAAAATCTTGAAAGGCTCGATCGATCCCAATTCTTTTTAGGTCGATCGATCGGTCGATCGCTGTATTAAAATCTTCCGTAGTTAGTCCAGCTACGCTATGTTGCCACACCCCCCAGAGAACCCCCTGATTCATGGCGTAACGGGTCTCTAAGGTGACATCAAAGTTGGCAGAGAGGAATTCCTCAACAAAGGTCATTGCCTCTGCTGCTGGGGCGATTGGTACCAACATCCGAATCCAAGATTGTTGAGCTGAAAGAATAATTAACAGCCGATAATCTGGCGTTTCCACCTGATAGGAATCGGTATCGACAATTTTTATAGTGGTACCAAAACGGTTGCTAAGAAATGATTGAATATCTTCAGGTGTCACAGAATTATTTTATTTGGGTAAAGGTTAAGGGGGAAAGGTTAAAGGGGTAACGCCAAGTACCGTCGAAGCGTTATTGACGAACTCAGGTTAAATAGCATCCAGAAATAGGAAGCTTTTGTTCGTAAGAAAGTTCAAAGCATTCAGGCTTTGTTTCCTTTACCCCTTAACCTTTACCCTTTCCCCCAATATCACAATTAACGCAAGTTGAGTAATTTTAATGTTGCTCTTCTTCCTGATACTCGACTTGCTTAACAGTTTGGGGAATATCTACTTTTTGGGGAGGTTCGGGGATATTTAGTTTTTGAGGCTGATAGGAAGGCGATTGAGTGTCGTCACCCCACATGTCTTCATCGAGAGTGAGGATATCTTCTTCCTCTTTTTCTGATAGTTTCGCAGGTGTGGAGATCGGCGTGTAGGCGACATCCTGATAAACTTTGGCGGTGCTGGTTTGCTCGCGGCTGGTGTCATTCCAGTTTTCGCCCTCATCCTCGTCATCGTAATAGAGTGGTTCGGCTTTGAGACGTTGGGGTAAGGGAGCTGCAACTGCTTGAACTTCTTCCCAGTTGTCATCTTCCCAGACAGTTTGTTGGACTGGCGGTGCAGCGCGAACTATTGGTACGGGGGGTGCAATTGGGGTACCCGCTGCTAATTGATTTTCCGGACGGATCACCGCAGGGCGATAGCTGTACTCGTCTTCCCAGGGGGCTTTACCGAGTCCGATGCGTTCGAGGAAGCCGACGGAGAGCTGTTCGAGACGTTCTTCGGAGCCTTCAAAGACAATTAGCCGATTTGGGCCGCTACTGACGACTTCATCGATCGAGAATTCGTAGGTACTAATGACATTATCGGGGATTAGGGGCAATCCGATCGCGGCAATAATAATTGAAGTTAGTTTGCCATCGTCGCAGCTAAATTTAAAGCCCCGAACTTTCCCTAGCATGTCACCAGTTTCGGTGATTACTTCGCAATTGATCAGATTAGTGTAGTTTTCGGGATCGAGATCTTCGATCGCATCATCGTTGGGTACAAGGATTACATCACCCATTTTTTCGATCGAGGTGAGAAACATGTATTTTACCAGTCCCCCAGGCGAAGCCAACCAACCATCGCGCAAGCCTAGCGCAGCTACTTCCCGACTATCGATATCTACGAGCAGCTCTTTGACGATCCCTAGACGTTTACCAGTGTCTTTGGCGATAACTTGAGTATCGATCAGATCGGAGCGTTGACGAATCAGTTCGGATGTCATATTACCAGATTGGATGCGGAGTACGGGGCGCAGGCAGATGGAGATCGATCTAACTATATTTTATCCCGACCAAGGCTCACATCTATTGTACGGTTTTCTCTACCACATGTTATCGATCGACCTTTCAGGGATTATTTTTAAACCACACCAAGATGACTTTAGATTGAGATTAGATTGAGAAGGGAAATAAAATATTGTCAGTCTATTGCTTTTTCTAAATATCTAAACTATGAACTTTAATGTGACAATCGATTCTCGTTACGAGACGCTTTGCGAACGAGATAAAGATGGTGTTTGGATTGTAGAATTTCCGAGTATCCGTGGTTGCGTGAGCCAATGTCAGACAAAGAAAGAAGCTCTCCTCGATCTTCAAGCTGCGATTGCCCTTGACTTTTAAAAAGATTTATCGAGAGCGAGACTGGGAAACTAGTGTTTTGACTGCTGCTAATTGGGTTTGATAGATATGGATTTGGTCGGTTAAACCAGGAATACCAGGAATATCATTATCATAAAGTTTAAATCCTTGCCCGATCGATTTTGTCAGGACATCGGACGCAAAGCCTTGATAATATACTGGTACGGGGCGATTGCTATGATTTCCCCAGCCATATTTACCAGTTTCTGGTAATTCTTTACCCATTACATCTTTGGCAACTACTGGCTGAGAACCCCAGTAATGACCAGCGTCCATTGCTATATTGGCGGCTGTAAGACTCTTGGCACCCTGTTGACGGAGCTTGGTGGGGAAATCGTCATTTAGCGTAAAATAATGGTCGTGGTCAGCGGTGACGATGAGTTGATTCCGGTTCCAACCGCCATGATTTTCAATCCATTTAATCACTGTACCGACGGATCGATCGAAGTCTAGAACGGTACCGATGAGATTATCTAGGTTATTGTCGTGGGCAGACCAATCGATATCGCCGCCTTCAATCATCAGCCAGAACCCATCGGGATCTTTATTCAAGACGGTTAAAGCGGCGGTAGTAAGATCGTTGAGGGTGGGATTTTCATTCGATTCTCGTTGAATAAATTTAGCATTGGTTTCACCCTGGGCGAGGGGACGTTCGGTATCTGGTTTTAAGCCCCGCGTGCTGTGGACTTTAAACAGATCGAAGCCTGTCGTACCGTAGTCGCGATTTGCCGAACTGACGGGGATGTTGCCATTTTGCCCGCGTGCGCCATAAACACCGAGCAATCGTTGTCCGCGATTTGGATCGATTTTGGCGGCGGTTTGGGCCAATGTTTTGGCAGCGTTGGCACCGCGTTCGCGGAAGGTGTATTTATAGATATTACGATCGGGATGGGTTGTAAGTTCGCGATAGGTAGTTTCGCTAATGTAGGTATGGTCTGGTTCTACGCCCGTTGGTAGTGGTTTTTTGATGTTGGAGAGCGGATGTCCGCCGCCGAGCAAGACGGTGGGTTGATAGATCCGCAGTTCTTGCTGGAGAATATTATCGAGGGGAGTTGCATCAGGAGCATTGAGATCGTATTTTGTCCGCCGATTGACATTTGCTGCTGCGGCTCCAGGTGTAGCATGATCGATCGGGACTGAGGTGACTAATCCAGTTGATTTACCCAAGCTGGCTGCAGTTTTGAGGATGGTTGTCAGGGGACGTTCGTAGATGTCTACAGCGATCGCGTTATTGTAACTCTTTACGCCAGTGTAGAGAGTGGTAGCGGTATTGGCAGAGTCGGGATAACTGGCTTTAATATACTCTCGATCGATCCCTGGAGTCCAAGGATTTACACCACCTTTGATGGGATCGTAACCTACTAAATTCCCCACTTTTGGAGCGGTTGAATCGGGACTATTCTTGCCAGCTTGTCCTGGATTAAAGTTAGGGTCAAATTTGAAGTTGGGACGGACTGGGCTAGCTCCAGTAAGCTTGTGAGTGCCATCTAGGGCACTATTATTGCCACTATACTTACCATTACTATCGGCAATCGTCGTACCATAAGTGGTACTGAGAGCGTATTCTGCCAGTGTTTGCATGTTCAATCCAGAACCGCGCCCTCGAACATAAAAATCTTTGAGAGTTTTCCCCGATTTGCCCTTGTCGATTGAATTTTGAATCGCAGCAGCTCTAGCCATTTCCCAACCCATCCCATCACCAATCATCAAAATCGTATTGTGCTGTCGATTGGGTACCGATCTCGATAACACTGGGTTAATCGCAACTGCGATAGAGAGAGTAACTAGAGCTAGGATCGACCATTTATAAGCTGTCCGTTGAAACTGTTTTAACATTGAGTTGTAATAATATTCGGATAAACTTTGGGTCTGGATATTCTATCTATTGCTCTGTTCTAATAATGTGACGGCAAGATCTTGCCATTCTTGCCGGAGTTTGTTATCCTCAGGTCTTGAGCTAAGAGGACGATTATTTAGTTCTGGATGTTTGGCATAAAATGCTCGATCAACTTGACGATAAAATTTTGCTGCGGGGATATTTAGTTGTTTTAATTTTTGATTTAAATCTTGTTGGCGTTGTTGTACTGATGGCTGAGATTTAAGGGGATTGGGAATAGATTTGATGATTCCTGCGGTGGTGTCATTGATTTTATCATTGACCATTTTGAGCGGATCGATAGATTGTACCCATTTGATGATTCCACTAACTGCTAAACAGGTCGCAAAAATCACTGACATTACTTTGGTTACTTGCCAAGCAGGTTTTTTCCATTCATTCGGATCTCTAGTCGGTAATGCTGTTGGTGACGTGGAAACTGGCGGATTTTCTCTTGGGCTAATTTCTAGAGTTTTGAGTTGCGAGATCTGATTTGTATGGGCAATCGGGGTGGCATTTTTTGGTGATGCGGGATAAGGGGAATTAGTTGGCGGATAATGACGATCGGGCAGAACTACTAAAACTTCGGCTACTGATTGATAGCGATGTTGAGGATTGTATTGGAGTAATCGATCGATTATCGCGCCAAATTCGGGACTGAGATTGACATATTTTCGCCATTCCCAAACTGCCTCAGCCGGACTATAAATCTTACTAGCTTCCTTACCTGTTAGTAAGGTAAGTGCAGTTGCAGCCACAGCATAAAGATCGCTTGGTGGCGATACATTTCCTCGAATCATTTGTTCATCTGGTGCATAACCTTGCTTGCCAATTCGAGTAGAAATTTTCGCACTACTATAGCGAGAAACGATCGTAGTTGCAATTTCTTTGACACCACCAAAATCGATTAAAACTGGCAATTTATCGCGATAACGATAGATGATATTATCAGGAGAAATATCTCGATGAATTACGCCAAGTCGGTGGATATAGTCGAGAACTGGTAACAAGTCATGTAAAAGTTCAACTACCTCTCGTTCGCTAAATACTTGCTGTTGTTTTAGCAATTGATTTAACCTGTCGAGATATGTTTCTCCCTCGATATAATCTTGCACTAATAATAGTGATTCATTTCCACCCTTGTTCACACGTAACAATTCTCGAAAAGCTGGAATCTGTGGATGTTTAAGCTTGTATAAAACTCCCGCTTCTCGCTCGAATAATTCCTTCGCTTTGATTAATTCTGCTTGTCCGCGAACTTGGGGTGCAAATTCTTTGAGGACACATTTCTCGTTAAATTTATTGAGATCGATCGCCAAATAACTCCTTCCAAACCCACCGCGTCCCAATTCGCGCACGATCTCATAACGATTACCTAATACATTACCTGGCGTGAGCAAGGATGACTCTATCATAGAAGGGAAGAAGAATTTAGCCTATTAAATTCGATCGCCATGTTTATCGATCGACAGATACACCTTCACACTATTTTAGCTCTAGATCTGACACCAATCCCGATCTGTATGACAATAGATAGGCGCGAGATTCGCTTTTTATGGTTAAAGTAGCTCAATTAAATTAAATGTATATTGCTCTAAATTGGTTAAAAGAACTAGTAGACTGCCACCTAGAGCCGGAAGAGTTGGCAAAAACCCTTACTCTAGCTGGATTTGAAGTTGAATCGATCGAGGATCGCAGTACTTGGGCGGATGGGGTAGTCGTCGGGCGCGTGTTGACGCGGATTCAACATCCCAATGCTGATAAGTTAAGTGTCTGTACCGTCGATGTCGGCTGCGAGGAGCCGTTGCAAATTGTTTGCGGAGCTGCAAACGTTCGCGCGGGGATTCATGTAGCTGTGGCGACTATCGGTACCTATTTACCAAAAATCGATCTCAAAATCAAACCTGCTAAACTGCGGGGTGAAAAATCCGAAGGGATGATTTGTTCGCTGTCGGAAGTAGGATTGAGTAAAGATTCGCCAGGGATTCATATTTTCGGCGAAGCGGAAGATCCCAATACACCAGCGATTGGTACTGACGTTCGATCGATCTTAGGTTTAGATGATGTTATTCTCGATCTATCTTCTACAGCTAATCGCGCCGATGCTTTGAGCATGGTAGGGATTGCGCGAGAAGTCGCCGCGCTGACTGGGGGAGCGTTAAAATTACCCACCGTTGACAAGTCAGCGATTACGCTACAACCGCAATTAAGCGTCAAAGTTAGCGAACCTTTAGCCTGTTCGATTTATGCAGCCACGTTGATTCAAGGTGTCCAAATTGCACCCTCTCCCGAATGGCTCCAACGTCGCTTACAAGCTGCGGGAATTCGCCCAATTAATAACGTGGTGGATGTGACTAATTACATCTTGCTAGAGTGGGGACAACCTTTACACGCCTTCGATGCAGATAAATTGCAAGCGGTGGGTGGAAATGAAACTGTCCAAATGGGCGTGCGCTATGCCGAGAAGCAGGGTGAGAGCCTGAAGACGCTAGACGGACAGGAACGTCAGTTGCAGGCTCTAAACCTCCTAATTACTGCTAACAACACCCCCGTCGCTCTCGCAGGTGTCATGGGTGGCGAAAATACCGAGGTATCTGAAGGTACTCAAAATATCGTCCTGGAAGCTGCAATTTTCGATTCTGTCGCCGTGCGAAAATCGGCGCGGAGTCAAGGCGGAATGCGATCGGAAGCATCAACTCGGTACGAGCGCGGTGTAAACTTAGCCGAACTAGAAACAGCAGCTCATCGGGCGATCGAGCTAATTATCCAACTCGCTGGTGGTAAAATAGTCTGTCAGGATATCAACGATAATCGCCCCGATTTGACGCTCCAACCTCGGACAATTAAACTCCGGTTAGAACGGTTGAATCAAATCTTAGGTCCGATCGATGATGATGGCGAACCTGGGGATATTACGCCCGAAGATGTCGAGCGGACTTTGACAGCTTTGGGCTGTACATTAACAATCACTGAAGGCGATGCCGAAGAAACTGTCTGGAACGTCATCGTACCGCCTTATCGTTACCGCGATTTAGAACGAGAAATAGACTTGATTGAAGAAGTCGCCAGACTGTATGGTTACGATCGATTCATGGATACCCTCCCGTCAGAATCAGCAGCAGGTTTTCTCTCCCTCGACGAGGAATTATTACGTCAAATTCGCGCCGCTTTTCGCGCTGTCGGTTTAAATGAAGTCGTTCAATATTCTTATGCCATTGAGAAACTAAATAACGGCTCCCAAGTAGAAATTGTTAACCCGATGTTTACCGAATATTCTACCTTGCGATCGGAATTAATCTCTGGTTTAATTCAAAGTTTCCAGACCAATCTCGCCCAAGGAAACGGCGCACTTCAAGGCTTTGAAATCAGTAAAATATTCGGACGCGACGAAACCGGATTAACCGAAACCGACGTATTAGCTGGCATCATCGGCGGCGATCCTGGTGTCGGACGCTGGACGACTGGCGGTAAGCCTCAACCCCTCACCTGGTATGAAGCTAAGGGGATGCTAGAAAGCGTCTGTAGCAGCCTAAAAATACCCGTTGAGTATCAAGCAGATCGATCGGATGAAAAGCTCCACCCAGGGCGGACAGCCTCTTTGTGGTTGCAGGGACAAAAGCTGGGTTACTTTGGACAATTACACCCCCAACTCCGTCAGGAAAAAGATCTCCCTGCAGCGGTATATGTGTTCCAACTCAATTTAGATCCAATTCTCAATTATCTCGCAGCAGAAGAACGATTAGTCCCAGTATTTAAAACCTATTCTAGCTATCCTCCATCCGATCGAGATATTGCGTTCTTTGCACCTGTAGATCTATCATTAGCAGATATTCAGCGATCGATTACCAAGGCTGGCGGCGAACTATTAGAAGAAGTAGAAGTCTTCGATGAATATCGCGGTACTAACGTCCCAGATGGACAACGGAGTCTCGCAATTCGGTTGATTTATCGCGCACTAGATCGAACTTTAACAGATACAGATGTAGAACCATTGCAACAGAAAGTCCGCGATGTTTTAGTCGATAAATTTCGGGTGACTCTACGGAGTTAATTGAGGTATCCCCGCTGGTTAGTCACTGGCGGGGATATTTTCGATGATATGTCTCCGAATACCCCATCCGATTACTAGAGCGGCGACTCACTATTTAGTTGGGGATGAGATCGCGATCGACTGATAAGTTTGAGCCTAGCGGTTAAACTGGTAACTGCTAACTGCTAACCGTTTATCATGCCCATACCTGCAATTCAGTGGTATCCAGGACACATTGCCAAAGCCGAGCGTCAACTTCAAGAGCAGCTCAAAAAAGTTGATGTTGTGCTCGAAGTGCGAGATGCGCGGATTCCTTTTGCCACATATCACCCGCTGCTAGCGACGTGGATTGGGAATAAACACAAAATACTAGTGCTCAATCGAGTAGATATGATCCCGCCAACAGTCAAAGAATTGTGGACGGAATGGTTTCTATCCCAGGGCGAACAACCTTTTTTTGCCAACGCTCAACAGGGGACTGGAGTTGTCGCGATCTCAAAAGCCGCTCAGTCAGTCGGTGTCGCCATCAACGCCAAACGCAAAGAACGGGGAATGCTACCCCGTCCAGTTCGAGCTGTCGTAATTGGTTTTCCCAATGTGGGTAAATCAGCTCTGATCAATCGGTTGGTAAATAAGCGGGTAGTCGAAAGTGCCAGACGCGCTGGGGTAACTAGATCTCTCCGGTGGGTAAGGATTTCCGACCAATTAGAGTTATTAGACGCACCAGGGATTATTCCTGGACGTTTGAGCGACCAATCGGCAGCGGTAAAGCTGGCAATCTGCGATGATATTGGCGAGGCTGCATACGACAGGCAAGGGATGGCAGCAGCCTTTATCGAGCTATGTCAGGAGTTGGGTTATCTAGATACCTTGAACGCTAGATACGGTTCCGTTCCCACGACGTTGAGCGGAGAAGAATACTTGCATCAACTGGCGAACGAAAAATATCGAGGCGATCTCGAACGGACATCCCATCTGATTCTCAATGATTTTCGGACTGGAGTATTGGGCAATATTCCGCTCGAATTACCAACCAAGTCTAAATCCTAATTATTAATCGCCACGTTTCTGGTACAGAATCTTCTCTACCTAACTATGACAGAAAATAAGCTGTCATATAGTCCCTAGCTCTCTAGTAGACTTTACTGGTATATTAAGAAATACTAATCGCTTTCAACACTTAGGCTCTGCTCAGTACAAGCTTTCAACCTATTCAATATCCGATGTTTACTGAATACCGATCGATTTAACGAAAAATGCATATTGCGTGGCTGGGAAAGAAAACGCCTTTTTGTGGCAATGTTACCTATAGTCGAGAAATTACTGGTGCCTTAACTAATCGTGGGCATAAGGTAAGTTTCATGCATTTTGCTGACACCAAGGCGGATGGTGATGAAGTGCCACTACCATTTCTTTACACATCTCAAATTTTTACAATTCCCACAATTAGAGCAAAACGGGTACTCGAAAGATCGCTCCGTCGCCGCAAGCCAGATATCGTTCATGCTTCGCTAAGTTTATCAGCCCTCGATTTTCTCCTGCCGGAAATTTGTCAGGAGCTAGACTTACCACTAATTTCGACATTTCACACGCCCTACGATGCCAAGCGACGAAATGTGACTTCGACTAGTCAATTTTTAGCTTACCAATTATATGCACCATTTTTAGCTAAATACGATCGCACGATTATTTTCTGCGAGGAACAGCAAGACTTATTAGTCAAACTAGGCGTACCACGCAATCGCATCATCGTCATTCCCAATGGTGTTGACAATACAAAATACACCCCAGGTCCTAGCAATATTAAAGCCGAATTTAACGCCAAGCAAATCTACGTTTATCAGGGACGGATTTCGACCGAGAAAAATGTTGAATCCCTACTTAAAGCGTGGAAATATTGCAATATGCGCGATTACGGTTGCAAACTACTATTAGTCGGTGACGGTCCACTCAAGCCGAATCTCGAACCATTTTACGGTCTCGAGCATGGTGTGGTTTGGTTAGGCGCGATTCGGGATGATGCTCGTCGCATCGAAATTCTGCGCGGTGCTGATGTCTTTATTCTCCCTTCTCTAGTGGAAGGTTTATCGCTCTCGCTGCTCGAAGCAATGTCTTGTGGCACAGCTTGTATTGCCACCGACGCAGGCGCGGATGCTTCGGTAATTGCTGACGGTGCTGGAGTTGTTATCAATACCCAAGGTGTCTCTGGACAACTCCGTACTCTACTGCCCATCATCCGCGATCATCATGGATGGCGAGAGATTTTGGGCAAATCTGCCCGTCAGCGGGTGTTGGATCGCTACACCCTGACAGGAAATATCGATCGGATCGAAGACCTCTACGGGGAGATTCTCGCCCCAGTTCGGGCGGCCGGTTAGAATACCACCCAATCAAAACTCTTCTCTTTTAGCAAAGCTGATATCTTCTTTATTTGATAGTAGTTGAAAATATCAATATCATCGCGATCGTAGATCGTATTCATTCTGCCTGATATTTGTAGTTGCAATTAAAACGTCACGGCATATTGTTCTGCGTCGGTGGGTTCTGGTTCAAAATAGGGTAGACCATCCCGAATTCTGGCTTCCTCGGAATTAAGCTCGGTGAATTCATAACCACCATCTGTCATTGGATCGAATTCTGGTTCGGTGGCGGCTAAATCTAAAATATTTACTAATTGGCGCAAGAATTGACGGGGTACTATGCCGACATCGCCGCCAAATCCTTCGCTGACTTTGGCTACTAATAAATCTATAAATTCAGGGGTAACTTTTTTAGTTAATTGTTTACGTTGTTTTGTAGGATATAATTCTCGCAGTTTGAGGGCGACATCTTTTAATCGATCGCGATCGAATGGTGTGAGAACTAGTTGCGGTTGACGGGGATTGGCAAAGTTACCCGTTTTAATTAGTTTTAACCTGTCGTGTAAGGGTGCTAACCCAGCTACGCCGCGATTGGTATCAAAAAATTCGGGAGTACCTGTAAATACCCAGAATAACCCAGGATAGCGATCGGCTGCGTCGCAAATTTGGCGAATTCCATTCAGGGATTTGGCGCGAATATCGGACTTCATTCGCAACATTGTTTCGGCTTCGTCGATGACGATTACTAGCCCCTTGTAGCCCGCTGCCTTAGTGATGGCTAAAATGCCCTGAAGATAGTCCATCGCCTCTTTGGAGCCAATATCGCCCTTAATCCCCGCGATTCTTTTGGAGACTGCAGCGACGTTTTCGCTTCCCGACAACCAAGAGAGGAGTGCGCTGGCTTCGGCGAATTTATTCTGTTGTTTGAGGGCAAACATCGCCCGCAATACCCGCGCCATATCTTCTGGTGCTTTCCCGCCAGTGAGGGAGGCTAAATCTTCTTCCAGCCGCTGCTGTACTTGAGCATCGAACTCTGGAACGTCGGGATTTGCACCACCATCGATCGTCGCATCTTCGATCCGCGCAATCCATCGATCGATGATAAATCCCAACGCGCCTCGATCGCATCGATCGGTTGCCAATTCCTGCACCACTTTGCGATAGACATCATCAAACCGATGAAAGTGTAAATCATTATCCGACACCACAACAAAGCTGGTTGCAAACCCCTGAGCTTGAGCATCGAGCAGTGCTAACCGCGCCATAAAGGTTTTACCACAACCATAGCCACCCCGCAGGAATTTAAACACTCCTTCGTTATTTGCAGCTAGATCTAATTGTCGCCCAATCTCACCCCGCGCGCGATCGATTCCCACTGCAAATGCTTCTAATCCCCGCTCTGGCACTACACCCGATCGTAATCTTTCAAATATATGTTCGATATCGCGCGGGTTAATATTAGTCATTGGGGGTTATGGCTCGTAAGTTTGGATCGTGTGACGATTATATATTATCGATCGACCCCAATACTTCAGACTCTAGTTTCGGGAATAATATATGAAAGATTTTCAAATAGGGATAATATTGTGGATAACGATCTATTCGCAGGTCACTCGATCGAGATATTCATAGAAATAGACCGCAGTTTTAATGAAGCTCATTTGGCTGGTTAACTCTATATATCTAGGTTGAAGGATGAAAAAAAAGCAGCAACCCATTAAAATCGAACCAATCCTGATAGTTCAAACAATCCACTCATATTGGACAAAAGCATCGCGAGGTGCGCCAGGAGCTATTGCACGAAATAGTGTCCCGGAATGTTTTTCTATTCCACTCAAACAAGTCAATATACAAGGTATTCGCGTGCTTTATCATCAAATTGTTTTTAAAGAAGCAACTAATTTTAAAGTACCAGAAGAACAGATCTCGATCGATCCAACAATTCATCCACCGCATAGTTGTATCAAGGTTGAGCGGATAGCCAAAACCATATTTGCTACTTACAAATACCATAGCGGTGGTGGTGCGCCTAATCGTAGCACTTTGAAAGGCATAGTAAAAGCGGATGTAGGTAATTGGGTGCAGATCCGCGAAAATGGAAGATTCTCGGCAGCCTGGGCGGGCGATTGGTGGTATCAAAAAATTGTTGTCAATGCTGGAATATTCGATAATATGAATATTGATAGCGAACATTTTTTGCATACGTCACCAGTTGAAGTATTTAGTGCAATGGCAGACTTGTGGTGATACTTAATTAAGTAGTAAAGGTATTAAAATCAATGGAAAGATTACTTCCCCACCCGTTCTAGCTCTTCGCGCAAGACTCTTCGCAACGTCGTTTCTAACGGCTCATGTTGTTGTTGAATGTGTTGGCACAATGCCTCATTAATTAAACTTTGATAGTTACCTCCTCCCGCTGCATGAACTTGCGCTCGAAACCAATCGAGGACTTCATCATCTAACCGAATTGTGATGCGAGTCTTCCCTGCTGGAATCGGATCGATCGCGCCCCGTTTCCCCTGACTAAAATCATATTCTGCGTCCATTATTTACCCCTGTTCATATTACTTTCGTTCTGAGCGAGTTGCTGTTCGAGCGGAAATTAACCGAATCTCATTGCCTCGCAATGCATACACCACCACGAGAACTCGACCAAACGCATCGATACCAATGGTGATGAATCGCTCTTCCTCAAATCGCTCATCATTAACGGTGGTTGACAAGTCATCTGAAAATACTGATACGGCATCAGCGAAATCGATACCATGTTTGTTGAGGTTGCTAGCCGCTTTGTTTTTGTCCCACTGGTATGCCATGCCTTTATTGTATGCATATTAGTACACAACAGCAGAACAAATTGAGGAGATCGATTACCCCAGTTTACAATGAGCTTCTCCCCCCAGTTCGATCCAACCGCGAATCAGCCCAGAGGTGGACTGAGCCGCAGCACAGCGTCCGGTATGGTCGATCGCGATTACTCCACCTTCGCCATTCACCTTGGCGACCAAATAGTCAATTCCCGCCTGGGTTGCAGCCGCCGCATCCATGCCCCTGAACTGGACAAAATCGGAAATAGTCTTCGCTAGCACCGTGCGTAAGAATTGTTCGCCATAGCCCGTCGCAGACACCGCACAAGTCTCATTATCGGCAAATACTCCCGCCCCGACGATGGGTGTATCACCAACCCGTCCCCAGCGTTTATTCACCAATCCACCTGTAGATGTCGCCGCTGCGAGATTGCCGTGAATATCTCGCGCTACAGCTCCAATGGTACCCAGCTTTTGGGCTGGTTTAATTCGCTCGTGATCTAGTGTCATTCTCCCTGCTACCTGCGCTTCGGCTAATTGCTTAATTCGCGCCTCGGTAATAAAGTAATCGTCAGGGTAAGTCTCGATCTGACAGAATTTAGCAAACTCCAACGCGCCGTCTCCCATTAGCAGGACATGTTCGCCATGTTCTAGCACCCGTCGCGCGAGGGAAATCGGATTTTTGATATTGCGAAGACAAGCCACCGCGCCCGCTTGAAGGTTGCGTCCGTCCATCAGGGCAGCATCCATTTCTACTTTACCCTCAGCATTTAACACCGAGCCGCAGCCAGCATTGTACAACCTGTCGTCTTCGAGCAGACTAGCGCAATATTCTACTACGTCTAAGGCACTGTTACCGCGTTCTAAACGTTGACGACCCTGTTCTAAGATGGCGATGATACTCTGTCTAAAGGCTGATTCGCTGGCTTCGTACTTCAGATCTTCGAGAGCACCAGCACCACCATGAATCATTAGGGAATAAGACATAAATTAGGAGATAGTGAATAGATCGAGTGTTATCCGCTATACTTGTACGAATAGTTGTACGAGTATAGCATGAAAGTTGTCTCCTTCAGTGAAGCCAGAAATAGCCTCAAGGCGGTTCTAGATCGAGTGGTTGCAGATGCAGATTATACGATTGTGACTAGACGCGATGCTGATGACGTGGTGGTGATGTCGCTAGAGTCTTTTAATAGTTTGATGGAAACAGTTTATTTATTAAAGTCTCCAGCAAATGCTGCTCATTTGGATCGATCGATCTCCCAGTTTAAGCAAGGAAAAGCAGTAGTGCGAGATTTGCTAGATGACTAGAAAAATGGCTTGGACAGATGAGGTTTGGGATAGTTATATTTATTGGCAAGGGCAAGATAAAAAGACGCTCAAAAGAATTAATAAACTAATCGAAGCGACGATGCGCGAACCATTTGAGGGTATTGGTAAACCCGAACCTTTACGCGAGAATTTAACGGGGTTTTGGTCGCGGCGAATTGATGAAACAAATCGGTTAGTTTATGCAGTTGAAGATGAGTATTTGACCATTATTTCTTGCCGATATCACTACATATACTAGGGAATTAGTCCCCTATCTTGAAAAGGTAGTTGCGACTTCAGTCGCTGGAACTGTAGCTATTAAAAAAATTCATCATTTCCATTGATGTTTTCGACAATAGTTCTAGCCCATCTATACTACCAAATAGACCGATCTTTTTCTCGATCGTAGATCGAATAATGAGTGGTAGATCCATGAAATTAAAATGACTGGCTGACTGGAATGAGCGTTGATGTAAATTTACCTTGGTTGCAAGCTGTTCTCTCTGAATTTTATCTTTAGCGACGATTATCTCGATTCTACTTTGAGATTTTTTATCTTTGGGACTATACTTCTCCCAGTTAGAACTAATTAGTAATAACTCCTTGTTTGCATAATTTGTATTAGCTGGATTTACAAAGATTCCATCAAGATTAACACCCTTAGCAATTCGATCGTCTTTTCCACAGGCAACAAAACTTGCTGCGCCACCAATTGAATGTCCAACCGCAAATATTTTAGAATTAATTTTCTGATGCCACAGTGAATTAGCAGTATTATTTGCATTGATGATTGCATCTAAAACTTTAGATATATTATCGGCCTGTTCTACTACCAGATCGCTAAATAACGATTTGGGTTGCTCATATTCAGCGAACACTGACTCTACATCGATCGGATTGAATCCTACTTGCGATCCATCTACAAGGAGAGTCACTGCGCTCGTACCAGGATGATTAATTCCAATCACAATAAAGCCATGACTGGCAAATTCCAAGGCATAAAAAGTATTGAGGAAGTTTATCGATTGAAAACCAGGCGAAAAGAGAACAATAGGACAGCCATCTTGATATTGAATCGGCGTTGCGTTGATGAATGAGGGAGTTGTAATGTGACTTATATAAAGCTTGATAATACTCTTGAGCAAGGGATTAATTATAGCTAAAGTTCGATCAATCTTATCTATATAAGGACTGTGAATACCCTGATTATCGCTAGTTGGATACCAAATTTTTGCAATTATCCCCGCTCGATCTGGCGCATCCCAAATAAAATCGGATACACCAACTCGCCACTGTCCTGATGGTTGTGGAAATGGACGAGCCTTAATTAGCCAGTAAGGTAGAAGGAAAATACCGATCGCACAAAGAATAAGAAAAAGTATCGCCATAATTATTTAACAAGATCGAGAATTTCAGCTATTGCAGCAGTACATCTGCGGTGATTTTTAAACCTCCTCTCCTAGCTCACTCAAAAATAATTCCCTCATAGACATCCTCAATTGAGAAGGTTAAATCAACAGATTTTAATTCGACTAAATCCCCTGCTTGGTAGTTGATAATCTGCCAGTTGTTGCCATCATTCTTACGAAACATTTCAATCGATACCGAATCCGCATCAACCAATACATATTCTTGTAAGACTGGATTCTGCCGATACATCCTGAATTTATTACCTCGGTCATAAGCTTCTGTGCTAGGAGATAAAACCTCAATAATTAAGCAGGGATAAGTAATATATTGAGTAGTTGCTTTATCTCTCTCATTACAGGTAACACTAAGATCTGGATAGACATAATTAGTCGATTCGACAATATTAACTCTAAGGTCAGAATTAAATGTCTTGCAGCCACTTCCTCGTAGATGAGATTTAAGCAATATCAAGAAATTTCCTGCGACATCACTATGGTTTTTAGTTCCACCACTCATTGCATAAACTTCACCATTGATATATTCATGACGATCTAATTGTTGTTCCTCCCAGGCAAAATATTCTTCAGGCGTAAATCTTGGAAAATTTTCTCTTACAGCAACCATCTTTAAACCTCCAAATAAT
Source organism: Chamaesiphon sp. VAR_48_metabat_135_sub (assembly GCF_031418915.1). Taxonomy (NCBI): domain Bacteria; kingdom Bacillati; phylum Cyanobacteriota; class Cyanophyceae; order Gomontiellales; family Chamaesiphonaceae; genus Chamaesiphon; species Chamaesiphon sp. VAR_48_metabat_135_sub. The sequence continues at coordinate 90,455 of NZ_JANOJV010000144.1, forward strand.
CTGATACGATCGATCTATTGTCTCTACATCACCAGGATTGCAAGTCAACAAAGTTTTGAGTTTTTTTGGAGCGGGGACGTTTGGCTTTGGACAGATCGAGATATTTGGTAATATCTTCCTCACGATCGAATTTTTGGTCAAATTCTACAGTTTTCATAAAATGTCTCCAGGAATTAGCTCGTCTAAGATCCGAAAACGAATGTGGTTGATGGCTAAATCTCCCATCGAAATATGCTCGGGTTTGTCAGCAGCTTTCATTTTTTCAAATGAGATCCCCTTGCCAATTTCGGTATGATACCAGGCTAAACCCATGAAAAACCGCTGGGGATATGGCCCGCGTTCGATCGTGTCGTCCATATTCGATTCCATTGGGAGCCAGCCGATTTCAGGTACATAAAACTCTAACCAGACATGGTTAAAATCGGGCTGAAGGGGCATGTTTTGTCGATCGGGATAGGCAGGACATTTATACCGTCCGATCGTCCGACAGGCAATTCCATTCAGGCGGGAGAGGGCGAGGAGGACTCCGACATATTCACCGCAGGAGCCAACGCCACGAGCGAGGGCGACATCGGGGGTGTCGATGTGGGGTTGGATGCCGTAGGACAGGCGATCGTAAACATAATTACGAATTTTGAGCATCTTCCGCAGCACATTTGTTTCTGTACCAGCGGCTTCTGTGGCTGCCTGACGCATCGTTTCTGTATCCATCGCTAAATCATCGTCATCGACTAAATAGCGTTGTTCTAACTCGGTTGGCAGGGTGGGGATATCTTCAATATCGCTGGGGGCGAGGGAATATTTGAGTCCGTACATTTCGATAACGGCTTTCCAACCAATTAAGCCGCCTTGATGGGGATTGATGCGATCGAATTTGAAGACTGCAACTTTTTGCCCTTCTTTTTCTTCGATCTCAAATTCATGTCCGATGGGTTCAAAGTGGCGCACCCGTTGGCGCAGGGTATCGGAGGGTAATGCAATCCGCCACTCCACGTTGTTCAGGGTGACAGCTTCGAGAGGGAGTAATTCTTCGACGTAGGACATTTCCACCAGGAAGCCGTTGGAGAGGGTATAGTGGTCTACGGGGTTGTGGTGGATGTAGAGTGGATGAATGAAGGTGCGATCTCGGAATGTTAATTGATAGGGGGATTTGGCATTAGGATCGTCGCGAATGTATGGTTCTTCATCGGCATAAGCAACATAACAAGTCGGCTCTTCATCCCCAGGCGGATAAAATGTAATCCCAGTCGGGGAGCTAAACGGCGTGAGCGCACTGAATTGAATCGCCCCAGTGGTACGATCTAGACAATAGACAGTTTGCTCGGCTCGATCGCATACCCAGAGAGCATCTTTATGTACTGTCAGTGTCTCAGTTCCCACTCCAGGCTGGGGAATCTTACTGAGCAATTCACCTGTATTGCGATCGAACAGATGGATATAGCCAGATTTCTGGCAAGTCACATATATATTTGATTCCCAAACAGCAACCCCCGTCACTGGATAAGGAAGACGAGTAAAGACAGTTGGAGTGAGGGTTTGACGATTGCATGACAGAACTTCCTGTCCCTTGGCAAACCAGAATGTATCATCCCAGAGAGTTAAACCCGTCACCCCAATCCAATCGGAAACATGATGCGGATTGAGAATAGTTGTATTATTACTGAGTGGATCGATCGAGACGAGATATCCACGCACAGTATCGATCGCAAGTAGTCGATTTTCCTCTGCCGCAAGTCCTGACAGGGCATACAGACCGATCGGCAGAATTGTACCATGTGGCAACGAACGATCGGATAATGTGCCTTCAGACTTGAGCATGATGTCGATCGAGATATTTATTAATCAGTATATCTTGTCTGCTGGTGGGTCGATTAATACGTCTAGATTTTGCTAGTGTAAATTGCCCATTACACCTCTAAAACATAGCTCCATATGTCCTGATAAATTCTTTGCATCATATCTCCAAAAGAACGATCGAGATCTGCTCCAAGAATTTTTGCACCAAAAGCCCACGCTTCCCACTCCCCTCTTTCATCTACATTTGACATAAATCGCTCGCTCGACAGATTTATCGATTAGTTCTGTCTCACTTTTGCTGTTTCTTGAAACTACGAGCCATTGCTTTGAATTCGGGTAGATATTCATCCCGAACCTTGGTGCCAACAATACCCTGAATCAAGGTGTAAGATCGATCGTCAAACAGCATCACTTGATATATGACAACTGGAGTGCCTGTAGCAATATCCTGGGCACTAGCAAAAATCTCATAACCATCAAGACCATCGATCGTAATTGTGTCAGTTGTAGTAACTGAATTTATCTTGATGCTGCTAGTCTGGGATAGTCGCCGAGTGGCAAACTCTTGTTTGTCAGAGATCGTAATCTGGGAGAATGATGGAGCGACGATAAATATGGGATCTTCTGGGGACTTGGCTGGAATCGTCCCATCTTTGGTATACAGCAGCATCTTCCCCATGCTCCGTGCGAGTTTTACTTTGTTGGAAGCGACGATCTTAAAGCCCAGATCAGAGCCGAGAGTGGGTGGCGGCGTAGTGTCATTTTTGGCTGTAAGTACGACAGACTTGAGTGAGGCGGACAATTTGGCTGTGCGAGTTTTTGGGAAGGTAGCCGTCACCATTTTTGTTTCTTTATCGTTGCCAAAAGCGACGATCCATTTGGCAAAATCAATGCCGTATGCAGTTTGAGTCAGACTAATTAAGATACCTTGATTGCCGTCGATCGTCACGTTTTCTTGACTTCTGAGCGTCATCCCTCGCGTTTTTAATCGTTCGGCGGTCAGACCATTCGTGACCTCCGTAAATGGCCCAGGAATCGTCACCAGCATGACGGATGACTGAGTGCTAGCCTGTTGGAAGCCATCAAAACTCTCAGCAGCTTCAAACCCATCTGGTCGGATCAATTTGACACCAGCAGTCGGAAAGCTAGTATATTGTGGTTGCCGATCTTTTTTACCGATTGGGGTTGTGCCCTGTGCTCGTGCAGATATCATCTGCGGTGCGAGGTTAGTAGCAACTAAAATACCACATGTAATCGCGACAAGGTTTAAGGTCGATCGGATCTTCATTTGTTTACTCTCTGGCATAGCTATAGATTTTTTATAATGAAGAGTCTGGTGAAATCCGATCTTTCATCTATGATACGGACAATCTCGATTTGAGTCATCGTGACCCGATCGAAAATAATCTGTCTTTCAGCAAGTAATCCTCGAATGCTAGGATGGAAAGGTCGGACAAAGTAATTCATGCAGACTCACCCATCCGTGACATCGCCACCAGATCTCTACATATCGGTAAATGAGATCGACACTCGTTATTGGCAGATGGGCGATAGCGGGAGTACGATTATCTTGCTACATGGCGGCAATGGATCGATCGAGTTTTGGCTCTATAATATCGCCGCTCTAGCCCGACACCATCGCGTTTATGCTTTTGATATGGTCGGTTCGGGGAAGTCAAATTGTCCAGATGTTTCTTATTCTCTCGCCAATCAAGCCGAATTTTTACATAGTTTTATGACCGCACTGAACATCGATACAGCTACGCTGATCGGTAACTCAATGGGTGGTGGAGTTGCTTTAGAATTTACTAGATTATATCCCGATCGAATCGATAAGTTAGTGTTGGTCGATAGTATGGGATTAGGTCGAGAGATTAGCTTAGGAATTCGCTTAATTACTTTACCAATAATTGTTAATTTGCTGCGTCCAGGACGATGGATGATTCCGGCAATGTTAAAATCTAATTTCTATCAGGGTAAGCAACTACCACCAGAATGGCTCGAACTTCGCTATCCGATCTTTGCTATTCCTGGTAGAAATCGCGTCATTCTTCGCCTCGGACAAAGTAACTTTAATTTAGCTGGCGTTCGGCCGCAAGTGTATCAACCAATTGTGAATAGTTTAGCTAAGATTACCCAAAAGACATTAATTATTTGGGGCGAATTCGATCGCATTATTCCTGTCAAACATGCCTATATCGCCGCTACAGGCTTGCCAAACAATCAATTGTGTATTTTCCCAAACTGCGGACACCATCCCTATCTAGAATATCCAGCTAAGTTCGATCGATTAGTTCTAGAATTTCTAGCAAAATAGGGCATTAAAAAAGTTGGATCGACCTAAATCAACCCAACTGCTTTCAATTAATTATCAATTATTAATTACCTTACAGATTGCCACTAAGTTGTGTATCTGAATTTTTTTGATTGCTGTCTGCTGACTCAAAGATCGCATTGTAGAAGAATCCAGCCACGATTGCGCCCAAAATCGGCGCAACCCAGAATAGCCAGACTTGTCCGAATAACTCCATTTTTCCAAATAATCCGACAATCAGAGCAGGTCCGGTACTCCTAGCTGGATTTACAGATGTATTGGTGACGGGAATACTAATCAGGTGAATCAGTGTCAGCATTAACCCAATCGCAATTGGGGCAAAACCCTGAGGTGCTCTGCGGTCTGTAGCACCTAAAATTACCATCAAGAACATGAAAGTCATCACTGCTTCCATCAGAAAGCAAGCTCCCATGGTATAACCTTGGGGTGAATGGATACCAAACCCGTTAGTTGCCAACGGCCCAGTTCCATTCAGCGAATAGCCATCTTTCCCATTGGCAATGAGATAGATAAACAATGCCGCTAAAATTGCCCCACCAACTTGGGCGAGAATGTAGGGGAGTAAATCCGAAGCCGGAAAACGCTTACCTGCCCACAAGCCGAAAGAAACAGCCGGATTGAGGTGACAGCCAGAGATATGTCCGATCGCAAATGCCATCGTCAATACAGTCAATCCAAATGCGACCGATACCCCAAAAGTTCCAATTCCCAAAGAAGCAGCGGCGGCTGCCTTTGCCTGACCAGCCGCCTGTGTATTGGCTTCTGTATATGATGCGGCAAGTACGGCACTACCACAACCACCTAAAACCAACCAAAATGTTCCGAAGAACTCAGCAATACAACGTTTTGTCAAAGGCATACTTGTTTACTCGATCTAGATCTAGGGTACGATTAACGATCATTGTCATCGGTAAACTAGATTTCGATCTGACCCTCGCAACATTTAGTAATATTTTTTACCAGTTTTTGTCAAATTTGATTTGTCAACAGCCAATTAAATGAATTAATTGACGGTCGCACACCATTAATTGTCAACTTTCAACTAACTTTGCTGTTTTCTTCTGCGTACCGCCGAGCGTCGGTAGATCTGAGAGTGAGAGCGTTTGGATTCGTGACTGCAGCAGTGCAGCTTCACGTTCGGCAGCAGTGTTGTAGCCCCATTCGGCTAGATACAGTTTGACCGACTCTAGTTCTGGTTGCGCCGCAACCTTGGAGAGCGTACTCAGACGATCTTCAACGAACCAAACAGTCGGAGATTTCTTGGCTCCTCGATCGAGAATCTGCTTGAGGCTGTCTGTTTTACTCCGTTTGAGTTCTTTACCCCAGATAAACTCACTGGCTATTTCTACACCCTGCTCTTGCAGCAGTTGAGTGACAAATCTACTTTCCTTCGTCGTGATAATTACTGGCTGGATTTTCCGGTTGGGGAGTTCCTTGAGCATGTCGATTACGCCAGGATAAAATTGGTGTAACCGCAACCAGCTAGCGGGGTCTTGTTGAATCCAATTATCTCGAACCGAGTCCAACTGCTGACTGACTTTCACCCCACTGAGCCGACTATCAGCTAAAATTCGATCGCGAATTCGCTGCCAAGAACTCTGCATCCGCTCAGTAGAAATACCTAAAGAAAGTGCCCGAATCAGTACGGGTAGTTCCCACCCCACTTCAATCAGTGGGCGCAATTCCCGAAATTTTTCAGCAACTCCGGGCGATGGCTCCAGCCTGTCGAGTTGCCACACTTGCGTGTAAGTTCGCCATGCCGTCTGCCAATACTCTGCCATTCCATCGCAGATTACCCCATCGAAGTCGAGGGCGAGAATTCGCGCAGCATTCATATTGTTATTGTTCCTTTGACTAGCATGAAAAACAGCCAGGGCGTTGGTAACTCGACTCTGACTGCTCTATCTGAATAAATTTAACTGGGGTGCAAGGATTCGAACCTCGGAATGTCTGGACCAAAACCAGATGCCTTACCACTTGGCGACACCCCATTGCAATAACATTCGTAATCATAACATAGGTATCTGGGTCAGTGTCAAGGGGGTGGGGAGATTTTTTTTGAGGAGAGTGTGGGAGTGGGGGGAAGGGGTACAGGAAAAGACTGCGTTCTTCGATTACTCTGACTGCACGTCTTTCTACCCCACCCTTGTTGTGGTTATGGTGAAAAAGTGTCGTAAACTGCCAAAACATTCTGGTGTCTTCGCCTTTACCCCTTCTAAATAAAGTGAATCGATCGCCATCATTGCTGGAGAGCCGATGTGAGCATACCAAAGGTCAAAATACTTGGTATTAAATATTACGCCAGCTAAAAAAATAGTGATGATTTTCGATCGATTGGCTGCTAGTTAATGAATATCAACTTTAGAAAATATTTGTTGTCCAAGCTACATTATTCGTCAAATCTAAGCATTCTCTTGCCTATCTGTCGATCCGTGTTTCCCAGGATGACAAAATATAAAGAAGTTGTTAAGATAAGTGAGATACGAAAAATATACGTTAAACTTACAATAAATTAATAAATCGAATACGAAACTAAATAAATCAAATCGCGACGTGCAAAAATGTTGCCAGATAACGCTTTTGCGATTCTAGTGCGAACTCGTCTCAGACATTTTTTGTGAGTTATTAGTGAAGAGTAGTTGGGTTTTGGACGCTGAGATAGCGATTCTCGATCTCGATCGATTGAATAAAACTCGTAATTCTTATTCGCTAATAGCCTCATGTATTTAGGAGGATATAAAATGAAAATTGCCCAAATCGCACCTTTGTGGGAAAGGGTTCCCCCACCAGCATATGGAGGGATAGAATTGGTCGTTGGACTGTTGACAGATGAGTTAGTTGCAAGGGGTCATGATGTTACCCTGTTTGCATCGGGAGACTCGATCACGTCAGCAAAACTAGAATCAATTCATCCCCAAGCATTACGGTTGGATGCAACAATTACAGAGCCGAGTATCTACGAGATGCTCCAATTAGCCCAGGTATACGAACGGGCCGGAGAATTCGATCTAATTCACTCGCATATGGGCTGTGCAGCTTTGCCATATAGCAAGTTGACCCAGACACCGACAGTTCACACATTGCATGGAATTTTCACTCCAGACAATGAGAAAATGTTCGTCCATTCTAAGTCGCAGCCATTTGTAAGTATCTCTAATGCCCAGCGGGAGGAAAGATTGGGGCTAAATCATGTGGCAACCGTCTACAACAGTGTGGATGTTAGTATGCATCACTTTTTCCCTGTTGCTGACCAGCCAGCCTATCTAGCCTTTTTGGGCAGAATGTCGCCAGAAAAAGGACCGCATCACGCGATCGAAATTGCTAAAGCCACAGGTATCCCCCTGAAGATGGCGGGCAAAGTCGATCCGGTCGATGTGGAATATTTCGATCGACAAATTAAGCCACACATTGATGGCGTACAGATTCAGTTCTTGGGTGAAGCAGATCACTTCATGAAGAACGATCTGATGGGCAGGGCGATTGCGACGCTGTTCCCCATTACCTGGCGGGAACCATTCGGGCTAGTGACGATCGAATCGATGGCGGCAGGTACGCCAGTAATCGCGATGAATCTCGGCTCCGTGCCAGAAATCATTGCTGATGGGGTAAGTGGATATATTTGTAATAACGTAGCTGAATGTGTGGCGGCAGTAGCCAAAATCTCCACCATTTCCAGAGCTGGTTGTCGCGAATATGTGGCTCATCGATTTGGAGTCGAACAAATGGCCGCAGGCTATGAGGCCGTTTATCAGCAAATCTTGGCGGAGAAGTTTTCCACAAATGGACATCTGCTCGCAGCAAGATAGATGGATAAATCCCCTCCCCTGAGGGGCTACTGATAAACTCAGGGGTTTGATTTCCCCTTCAACTGCCATCCGATGGGACAGCAGGCGCGTACAGCCGCTGTGTTGATTTGTATTCTTTGCTAAGGCGATTTACTACAAATTCAACTTAACCTCATCGGAACGAGGGACTTCCTGGCAATCAAAAATTTATCAGCCAACCGACGGAAGTCAATCGTCAATGTGGCAGTAACAATTTAAGTTGAGATCCACACCAGAATTCCGATCGATCTGCTGGATCTATCGAGCGATAAACAGGCTGTAGCCCTTTGGAGTAACTACTTCGGACTCTACATCTTGGCTCGATCTTATAGCTAACTACTGTAATCAACTTATTTTAAAATCTATGTCAATTCTTTATAAAGGTGCAGATATGTCAACAGGAAAATTTCCTTTAACCATCGGTAGTAATTCATCAGTTGTGCAACCAAACCAACCATTTGCTTCTGCTCGTGCTAAGATTCCTACTCGTCAAGCGATCGCGTTAATTTCCGAGCATGGAGATCCCGCTGCCGAAATTGGTAAAGATGCCGCTGGCGGTCAAAATGTTTACGTCCGTCAAGTCGGTGAATCCTTAGCCAAGCTCGGTTGGCAAGTAGATATGTTCACGCGCAAGAGCAATCCCAACGATGAGACAATCGTGCAACATACCCCTCACTGTCGGACGATTAGGCTCACAGCAGGGCCTGAGTGTTATATTCCCAGGGATGAATTGTTTCAGTATATGCCGGAATTCGTCACGGCATTCCAAAAGTTCCAACAAAAAGAAGGGACGAGTTATCCTTTAGCTCATACTAACTACTGGATGTCTGGTTGGGTCGGATTGGAGCTGCAACGGCTCCAAAATATTCAACTAATTCATACCTATCACTCTCTCGGTGCGGTTAAGTACCAATCGGTGAGCGAAATCCCCACAATTGCCCAAACCAGGTTGGCAGTAGAGAAACAAATCCTCGAACAGGCTCATTCCGTCGTTGCTACCAGTCCACAAGAAATGGACGATCTAGAGACATTAGTATCCCGCCTGGGCAAGATTGATGTGATTCCCTGCGGTACCGATGTCAGTACATTCCGGCTGATTTCTAAAGCTGAAGCCAGAAAACAGCTCGGCATCAGCTCTAAAGAGAAGGTAGTACTATATGTCGGTCGCTTTGATAAGCGCAAAGGGATCGAAACTCTCGTCCGCGCTACGGGTGAATTGCGGGCGCAATTGGAGCAAGGTGAAGAAATAGACCCCCAACACTTAAAATTATTGGTTGTGGGTGGTAGCGATCCCAATGAGGCTGATGGAGCCGAACGTCAGCGGATTGAGGAGATCGTCAGTCAATTAGATTTAACTGCTAATACTGAATTTGTCGGGATGGTGGGACACGATCGATTAGCACTGTATTATACTGCTGCCGATGTCTGTGTAATTCCCAGCCACTACGAACCGTTTGGATTGGTCGCGATCGAAGCAATGGCTTGTGGTACTCCAGTAGTCGCTTCGGCTGTCGGCGGTTTGAAATTTACAGTGATTTCGGAAGAGACTGGATTGCTAGTACCACCCCATGATGTTAGCAAATTTGCTCACGCGATCGGTCGGATTTTGACTGACGATCTCTGGGCGCGGAAAATCCGCAAACAAGCATCGACGCGGGTACAGCAGAATTTCAGTTGGACGGGTGTCGCCATTCAACTCAGCGATCTCTATCGTCATCTGTTAGCTCAATCTCTACTCAGTCCTGGCATCGCACGCGGATCGAGTGCTACTTCGACACTCTTACCCAAGCAGGTTGTTAAAGCGTCTTAGATTAGTTGAAAGTTGAAAGTTGAAAGCGATTAAGCTCGATCCACAAGGATCGAGCTTAATCGCTTTTAAGCCGTTTCGGTTATGATTAGACAACTTTAAGATCGCACTCAGATGACTACTACACCCTTAAACTGGCAAGAACTAGCAGATCTGGCGAACTCTCAATTTGCTCCTGTCGATCCTGTTAATGGAGCCACCAATGCTCAAGCTAGGTTGCGACTATTCGGACGAGCCGAATCGGATGTGCGAGTCACACTCTACCGCGACAATCATGCTTGGTGTCCTTATTGTCAGAAAATCTGGCTGTGGCTAGAGGAAAAACAAATTCCCTACCGGATCGAAAAGGTAACTATGTTCTGTTATGGGGAAAAAGAAAGCTGGTATAAGCGTAAAGTACCATCGGGAATGCTCCCAGCCATCGAGCTAGATGGACGTATCATTACTGAAAGTGATGATATCCTCATTGCGCTAGAAAAGGCTTTTGGTTGTTTGAGTTTAGGGATGACAGATCCCGCCGTTATTCGGCTGCGACAATTGGAGCGACTATTATTTCGCGCTTGGTGTGGTTGGTTGTGTCGTCCGGCAAATTCACCACGAGAGGAGCAGTACAACCGTGAGCAATTTGTCAGTGTTGTGGCGATGGTAGAAGCTGCCCTCGCCAGCACACCAGGCGCATACTTCCTGGAGCAATTTGGCACCGCTGATGTGATTTTTACGCCCTATGTCGAACGGATGAATGCCAGTCTTTATTACTATAAAGGGTATTTCCTGCGGGATGAAAATCCCCATTTGTCCGACTGGTTTGATGCGATGGAGAGTCGAGAAACTTATCGTGGAACTCAGAGCGACTTTCATACCCACGTCCACGATTTACCCCCGCAGATGGGTGGCTGTTGGGAAAATGGCGAACCTCAAATGTTAATTAATAAGAAAACGATCGATAATGGTCCTTGGGATGGATTGCCAGATGCAACTTTTCCCGAACCAGACAATGCTCGTGCTGAAGCCCTTCATCGCACGGTTAAGCATCATGCGAAGATCATTCGCGTCAATCCGGCTGATGACAAGTTAATGGATGAAGCTTTGCGCTGTGCGCTGACAACAATGATGACGGATGTTGTTTGTATGCCGCCACCAGGATCGGCTGCTGCCTTGCGATATTTACGCGATCGAATCAGTGTCCCTCGCGATATGTCCATTTATGCCGCCAAGCGGCTCAGACAGGCTCTAGAAGCTACTGCTACGCTGGTAGGTGATGCCCAAGGTGAGCCAATTCCCTTCAATCATCGGCGAGATCAAAACCCAGTTAATTTCGCGAAGAATTAGAATTTCAATCCCATCACTCAAGCTTGGGTGATGGTTGAGGAGGGGCGAATTTATCGTAATTAACTAATTTTTCGGAAAGGAGGAAGATGCTGCTGTAGTTAGCTACAACCTCATCTATTTACAGGGATTTACTATGAAAATTTATCACTCTTTACCTGCGATCTGCCTAATCTTATTTGCAACATTTCCAGTCGCCCCATCTATTGCAGATGAAGAAACAAATTCAATCCAAGGTGAAAAGAATAATCGATCGGAGAGATACAAAAACCTTAATCGTCGCCAACAACCTTTATTATCTACTCCCAAAGTACAATCGAATCCTAAAGAGCAATCGACCCCAATTAACAGCAAACAAAGCTGGAGTGGAGTGGTAAAAATCGAACTACGAAAAGAAGCCCCACGAAAAGGTTATGTCACTAACAATGTAGAATGGTCTAAATTATGGACAACTTATCGTGGAAGTGAGGCATTACCAAATGTTGATTTCGATCGGGAGATTGTCTTGGTGTACGTACATAGAGATCCTAATGCAGTCGGTCTTAGTCTATCATTGAGCGCGGCAGGTAATCTCACCATCGAGACGACTATGACCCTAATGGGCTACAACAATCCCACGAAATGTTCTTATAAATTCGTGCTAATCGATCGAGCCGGAATTAAAGCTATTAAAGGTCTACCGATCTCTAATCATTAAGTCGATCGAATCGTTAACTACATCAACCGATCTTAAATTCCAAAACCTGCCCCTCCTCACTACCAAATTTAAGCTGCATTCCCGATTGTAGTGGAAATTCTTGAGCGTGAACTTTATTCCATTTACCCTCACTAGTCATCACATAACTGCCATAGCGGGAGGTATCGCGAAGATAATAGCTCCCCGTAGTAGTTTCATTCATTGCAATCGCGCGATAGATAATCTCCGCATGACGTTGAGAGACCCAAGGTTCGACAACAACTAGATCGTTATCAGCAGATCTACCCACTCGCATTAAACCACCGTTGATGGGATAGTCAGGATGAGTGTGGAAACTCAGCGATCTCAGGTATGCTGATGGCATCGCTTGGGGAATAAAAGGAATCTCGGTGACTGCCTCCGTAAGTGTCCCGATCAATTCGCCATTGAACTCAGGATGCATATACAGAATTGGCAGCGTCCAAGCAGGTTGATTGAACTTATATAAGGTCAACAACTGCTGTCTGGAGATCGTTACGGCTTCGTCAATGGTGCGACGATCTGCCAGAGCCTGGGTAAAGGATTGGATAAAACTCAGAGCTTCTCGATCGGCGATCGTATCTCGCATGGCTAGCACCGCCGGAACGCCATAGTGCAGCAAAACTTCAGCCAGACTGCTACGGGGTACTGCTTGTTGTTGGTGTTGATAAGGCTGCGCGCCCCAACAGGAATTAAATACTGCTAGTTTGACTCCACACCGAACGAGTAATTGTGCCAACTCCATGCCACTCAAACCACTGAGATCGTTGAGGAGTAATAATCCCCCATCGGGGGCGGGCATCCCGTGTCCGGCATAGAAAAATACGTTGTACTGCTGAGTCTCTAACTTGGCAATTAGCTCGGCGGGAGTAGGTTGAACTAAGGTATCGACTTGACAGCCTGCTGGATTGAAGCGATTGGGCGGATTAAACCCGCTCGGCATGGTATTGCGCAAGACTTGAGCGATGGTAGCTGATTCTTGCTGAAGATCGAGATGGGGACTACCAGGAATATTCTGACCGAGTACCAAGAGAATTTTAATCGATCGATCGAGTCGTTGGGGCGGTAGCGGATCGACATCGCTATTCGTTCGACTGAATAACACCTGTTGATTTAGCGAGATTGAGGGCTTCCCCGCCTGTGGCTGGATGATTTCCCAGGGCAATGGGATCAAGTCTGGATCGCGGACTTCCAGGCGCAGACGCAGGGATTTGCGTTGACCAAACGCCATGCCCTGACTTTGAGCAAAGGCATTGCCAATTTGCTTGCAAAATAACCACTGCCACAAATTCACCCCTAAGTGCTGCATCAGTTTAGCACTATAGCTTTGGGGTTGAGGTGCATCGGCAAGGACAACAGCAGTTAAATCTAGATCGGGAATGAGTCGATTGCGATCGCATGGCAGATAGTAGGGTTTACTCCCAGGACTAAATAGCCCTTGCCATCCCAACCAAATTTGGGACAGATCGATCGTCCAATGACAATTTTCGATCGCATGACCGCTTGGATATGGTGCTTTGAGTACCCATACCGCATAGCTATCTAGCTCGGTCGCACCCAGACGCGCCACCGCAATATTTAGAGAAGGATGTTCATCCACGGATAGAGGACAGAAAATAGGGGATAGGGATCGGTTATTGTGTAGCTAAATTGAATTGTGAAGTCAGGATAAAGGTTAAGGGGTAAGGGGTCAAGTTGCTCGTTGGCGTAGCCTCGGCTTTGCCGAATCGATCGTGAGATTGGTAAATATCTAAATTTGAGTACCGAACGGGCTGTGTGGGAAATTTGAATTATTGATAGTGTTCAGTGCTATTATCGGCGATCGATTAGCTGTTGTCACGAGTATATGTAGCAGATCTACTATCGACCTGCTGTGACTTGCACCAAAGTCGCTATACTTGCACTATATCTTTAAATCTGTCCGACTATTCAGCTTATGGGCTTGATTCAATTACTCATCCTATTGGGTTTAGGCGCGGGAACAGCAGGATTTATCTACAAGTCCGATCGACGCAAACGCCTAGAAGCCGCTTTCTACCAACTATTACGACAACAAGATAGTTGTATATCCTTGATTCAGTTGATGGCGATTTCTCAAGTGAGTAGCCAAACTGCCAAAATTTTTCTCGACGAACAGGTGCGTCTGCTCAATGGTATTCCCGAAGTTGACGATGACGGTGATACCTTTTATCGTTTTCCCAAGTTGCGTCTACCCGATCTGTTGGCAAATGATGGATGGTGAATTTTAGTGGAAAGTTGAAAGTATATGGATGAATTTATGGATCTGTAGGGGCGGGTTTATGCCAGAAATTTCCGCCTAGCACTAGTAAATTCAAACAAACCCGCCCATCCCCGCCAATATCTATCGCTCGATTCTTCCTAAAAAGATCTCAAATGGGTTCTATACTTCTCCTTCCGTCAGTGCTGTGCCTACAGCAGACTATCGGCTACTCTCGGTCGAAGAAGTTGGTGGAAGATAAAGTGAGCCAAAGTGGTACGCAATGAAAGAGTCAGAATGTTGATGGTGGTGGGGTTGGGAGAAAATTAAGGAATGTAATGTTTTCGGGTCTGGGTCAGAAATGGAGACCGAATCGGGATTATGATGAGAAAAATTTGTAAAGTTTCGTAAGAAGAGAACTTTAATATATATGGCTATTCCATTATTAGAATACGCTCCCTCTACTCAGAATTCTCGCGTCAGCGGCTATGAAGTAGGCGGAGACGAGCAATCAAGAATATTTTCTACCGATAACTTGCTCTCATCTGGTCAGGTCGGCGATTTAATTGAAGCTGCTTATCGTCAAGTATTCTTTCATGCTTTTGCTGCCGATCGCGAGAAATTTCTAGAATCCCAACTCCGTAGCGGCCAAATCACTGTCCGTGACTTTATCCGTGGATTGTGTTTATCAAATACCTTTACTAATAGTTTCTACAACCTCAATAGCAACTATAAATTTGTCACCCACTGCATCCAGAAGGTGCTAGGACGCGACGTATACAACGAAGCTGAAAAAATCGCTTGGTCGATCGTCATTGCGACCAAAGGTCGTGCAGGCTTTATTAACGATCTGCTCAATAGCAACGAATACTTGGAAAACTTCGGTGACAACATCGTCCCATTCCAACGTCGTCGCGTATTACCTTCCGGTGCCAGCGAGCTACCATTCAATATCCAATCGCCTCGCTACGATGCTTACTATCGTCGCAAACTAGGCTTCCCCAAAGCTTCTTGGCAAGCTGCTGTCCGTGGCTACACGCCCCAAGACAAAACACCCAAAGCAGGTTCCCCCGACCTATTTAAATCAATGGCAGCTAGTCTGGGCAAGATCGGCAACATGCCTCAAACGATCTCACCCTACAACATTGACTACAACAATTTAGTACCCCGCCGCTAGTTAGTGGATCGTGAATAGTACATTGCCAAAAGTAATGTAACGCTCATTAATCCGCTTACTAAAAAACGAACGATTGTATTCCTCTGCATGATTTCGTGCAGGGGATTTTCATCAGAAATTAGCGGGATGCGGGTAGTTCACTCGGTTTACCGCTGAGAGTATCAAGAGATAAGTACTCCGATGAGAATTACTACCTGTAGCGAATGTGATGAGAGGTAGAATAGAGAGACTATGGATCTTAATTATTAGGATTGCTCTAAATTATATCTCCGCCTGCCAGTATCCTTAAATTCAGTATGGTTAACACTTCCACGCCCAAGAAGCTCGCTAAAGTAGAACACTTAAAGACAGATAGTAACTATCTGCGAGAACCTGTTGCCAGCGAGCTACTCCTCGATACAAATTATTTCACTGAAGACGCAATTCAGATCCTCAAGTTTCATGGCTCCTATCAGCAGGATAATCGGGATAATCGCGTCAAAGGTGCCGAAAAAGATTATTCAATGATGTTGCGTACCCGCAATCCTGGGGGATTTATTCCACCCCAATTATATTTGGCACTCGATCGATTGGCGAGTGACTACGGGAACGAAACCATCCGCGCGACTACCCGTCAGGGTTTCCAGATGCATGGGATTCTTAAGAAAAATCTCAAGCCGGCAATTGCCGCAATCGTTCAAAACATGGGTTCTACCCTCGGTGCTTGTGGTGACTTAAATCGCAACGTCATGGCTCCTCCCGCACCGTTTAAGAAGAAGCCAGAATATAGACACGCCTGGAAATACGCCGATACTGTCGCTGATTTACTCACACCCCATACAGGCGCGTATTATGAGATTTGGTTGGATGGCGAAAAAGCTATCAGTGGCGAACCCGCACCCGCAGTCAAAGCAGCCTTAAAAAATAACCTCAACGATACAATTTTCCCCGCAGGCGAGGAGCCGATTTACGGTACCCAATATATGCCCCGCAAATTCAAAATTGCGGTGACAGTTCCTGGTGATAATTCGATCGATATTTTCTCCCAGGATTTAGGATTAGTCGTAATTACTAATCCTAAAGGCGAACTATTAGGCTTCAATATTTATGCTGGTGGTGGATTAGGACGCACCCATAATAAAGAAGAAACATTTGCCAGGATTGCCGATCCAATTGGCTATGTAACTAAAGCAAATATCTACGATTTAGTTAAAGCAATTGTCGCAACTCAACGGGATTATGGAGATCGTACTAACCGCCGTCACGCGCGGATGAAATACTTAATTAATGATTGGGGCGTAGCTAAATTTAAAGCCAAAGTAGAAGAATATTATGGCAAAAAAATTCAACCCCTCAAACAGATTGCCGAATTCCAATATCTCGACTTCCTAGGTTGGCACGAACAGGGCGATGGTAAAGTATTTCTCGGGATCTCGATCGTCAATGGACGGATCAAAGATGAAGGTGATTTCAAACTCCGTACCGCCCTCCGAGAAATCGTCCAAACATATCAAATCCCGATGCGCGTTACCCCCCATCAAAACGTGCTGATTTATGATATCAAACCAGCCGACAAAGCGGCGATCGACAAAATCTTAACTGATAATGGAGTCGAACCAGATCCCGCCAAGATCGATAGCCTCGTCCGCCTCTCGATGGCGTGCCCAGCCCTACCTACCTGCGGTCTAGCCGTCACCGAATCCGAGCGCGTAGCCCCCAGCGTTAACGAACGTTTCCGCGTCCTCCTGACCAAATTAGGCTTACCTGACGAGCAATTTGTGATCCGCATGACTGGCTGTCCCAACGGTTGCGCCCGTCCCTACATGGCTGAAGTCGGCTTTGTCGGTAGTTTCCCCGAAAGTTACCAAGTCTGGTTGGCTGGATGTCCTGCGCAGACTCGGCTAGCGCAGGTGTACACCGAGCGGATGCACATCGACGATCTGGAAACTTTTTTCACACCAATGTTTGAATACTTTAAGAAGGATCGGAAATCTGGTGAAGGTTTCGGTGATTTCTGTCATCGTGTTGGCTTGGAATCCATCCGCGAAGTTTGTAAGCATTAAATTTTTCTTCTCCACCAACCCTCTCTCAAACTTGGGAGAGGAATATAGATTATTACAAATCAAGTTCACCATCGATAACCCCCTAATCCCTAAATCATGACTTATTGTTTGGGAATTATTTCTACTCACGGATTAGTGATGGCGGCTGATTCTCGCACTAACGCCGGGGTTGATTATATATCTACCTATCGGAAAATGTTTGATTTTTCCGTACCTGGCGATCGAACAATTTTACTATGTACGTCAGGAAATCTCTCGATTACGCAATCAGTAATGCTAAGTATCGAGCAGGATTTGCGATCTCTAGAAGCGGAGAATTTGCATTCCTGTCACAGTATGTATGATATTGCTTGTTATCTGGGGCAAAAGTTGCGCCATGTTCAAGCACGAGAGCGGGAATGGTTAGAGAAAGATCGAATTGATGCTAGTTGTAATATCTTACTAGGTGGACAGGTACGGGGACAAGCGACGGAGCTGTATATGCTCTACAGTCAGGGTAATTTTATCAAAGCGATGCCCGAAACGCCGTTCTTGCAAATCGGCGAAATCAAGTATGGGAAGCCGATTTTGGATCGGATGTTGACGTTCGATACGAGTATTGAAGATGCGGTGAAATGCGCCCTATTATCATTCGATTCGACGATGAAATCCAATGTTTCTGTCGGCCCACCGATCGATCTAATCATGTATCGTAATAATAGTCTGGAAATTCTCCACCAGCGCAGTCTCCAACGGGGCGATCCTTATTTATTGCAGGTACGGATGGAGTGGGAATCATTTTTAAAAACCGCATTCGATCGGATTCCGCCGATCGATTGGGAGCAAAGTAACGAGCTAAAATTAGAGCATGTCGATTTTTCAGGCTTTCTCAATCACTAGTCGATAGTTCATTTGATTAGTTATTACCCCCATCGTGCGGAGTTTGCCATCAACGGGGGTTGTTTGGGCAGGGAAGGGACTAGAATAGAGCGCGATGTGATTGTCGGCAACGAGCAAGCCATGAGTGGGATCGTAGCCCCGCCAGCCTGCTCCAGGCAGATATATTTCCGCCCAAGCGTGGAGATGTCTATCGTCGGTTTCGGCTCCAGCTTCATAGCCGCTGACAAATCTTCCAGCTAATCCCACGGCACGACAAACTTCGAGCAATAAGACGACGAAATCTCGACAGGAACCGGAGCGATGTTTCCACACGATTCCTGGGGGAAGTGATGCGCCAGTATCGCGAATCGAGTATTGACAGTTATGGTAAATTTGTTGGTTGAGTTCGCTCAGAAAGGGGATGGTTTGACCATCGACAGTTTGCCAAATTTCGGCTGCTAATTCTGCCGCAATTGGATCGATCGAATGCCCCAGATATCCAGTTAAATATGGTTGCAGTTGTTGGGACAATGATACCGGATAATCGATCGGTAAATTAGCCGCCCAGGGTTCGAGCAGGTAATTAAAGGGATTGGTAAGATTGGTAGATACGGTGGTTTTGGTAGTGATTTTTAGATTAGTAGTTAAATTATTCTCAAACCAAACCAGCGTTGAATTATTGCCATCTAGATCGACAGATTCGGCAACTTGTTGGGGTGTGGGTGAGATTGCCAGATCGAATGATAATACCGATTGATTGACATTCGATCGCGGACGCAATCTGAGCTGATGGGGTGCAAAAATTACTGGTTGACTGTAGGTATATTCGATCGAGTGTTCGATCTGAAAAGTACTCATGATAACGCCTCAAGATCGATCGTCATAAAAGTATCACCAATTTCTTTAGATACAATATTAATCCGTCTTTGGGTTTCATCAAGAAATTCATGCAAGCCGCGCTCGATTACTTCTTCGATCGATAAAAAGTCTAATTCCGATCTCAGTTTACCCAATTTAAGTTCGGCAGGATTGCACCAGGTATTAGAATGATTATTACCACTAATTAGATGTAAAGATTTTTCAGCCGAGCGGAGAGAGTGCTGGATCGATCTGGGGAATTCTCGATCGAATATCAAAAACTTGGCGATATCTGGCGGACTAATTCGGTGACAGGTTTTGCGATACAT